>JAPKEA010000180.1 GCA_028822275.1 Planktomarina sp.
CAGCTACAGCCAGTTCAGATAACATTTTATTATTTTCAGGATTGACTAAGGCCCACGCCACTGCAGTCACTAACTCATCAACTGCAGTTTGATTGTAACTTTCAAGGTGCTGCTGAGCCTGACTAGCCTGCTGTATTAGCTGGGCAACTTGGCTTACAGCATTTGTTTGAGTCATTTAGACCTCCACACGGATCCGTTTTAAACGGTTTAGTTTTAGTTGGAGCGACAAGACACCAGCTGCTTAGAGTCTATCTAAACAGCTGCACCATACAGCAAAAGGGCACTAGAACGTTACTATCTAGGTACCCCGCGTCTACTATAAATCAGCCAATAAGTTGTCGAGGTAAGCTTGACGCTCAACCCACATTTTTTTAACTTCAGCCCACGTCATAATACGCATTGGTGAACCGCCTGATTTCATTTTGCCAACCACCTTACCATTTTAGAACATTAAATGAACACGTTCGGCTAGAAAATCTAAAACCCCAGGTGGTGTGCCCTTGCGAGCCATGATTACTCTAAAGTTAATACTCGAATCAGCTACTTCAATCCTCGAACAGGGCATTTGCCACAGCCAGCACAAGGCTATCGGCTCCCCGCGCCGCTACCAGCTGAATGCCAATCGGAAGTCCTTGGTCTTTACCGAACGGCAATGTAAGAGTCGGGTGGCCAGTTAAGGACCAAAGTCGTTGCGGGCCTCGGGATCCGGTGCCATCCCGTTTTAGTGGCGCAATACCGGTGGTCGCTGGAGCCAGAACAAGCTTTTTTCCCAATAATTGGTCGAGTAACTTAGCGATATTTTCACGCTTTTCCAGCGCCGTATCGTATTTTTCCTTCGACAACAATCTGCCAGACACGATGTAATCGCGAATCCGCTTGGACATTTGCTTACCCTGTCGATCAAAATCTTCCCCATGATTGAAGGCCATACCATAGGCCAGGATGGTGGTTATAATCTCTTCTTCGTGTTCGCCAATTTCAGGTGGGAGGCTGACTCGCTCGATTCTGGCACCAAGCGCTGCCAGTTTTTCTGCTGCTGCATGCAACGCTGTTGTCACCGTCGGTTCCGTCGGTTCCGCATACCAGGGCTCTAGTAGGATAACATCCGGAAACGCATCCTCGCTACTCCTTGTCCAGCAGTGAGTCGGCTGCAAACTGCTCAGAAAATCAGTCATTGTCGCAGGGTCCCTAGTGATCATCCCGACATGGTCTAACGGCTGTGCCAACGGCATTGTGCCTTTAGCCTCGACCAACCCCCAAGTAGGTTTGAATCCGACGCAACCACAAAAAGCTGCAGGACGGATAATCGATCCAATAGTCTGGGAGCCGAGTGCCGCCGAAACTAGGCCGGCACCCACTGCCGCTGCTGAACCCTGGGAAGAGGCACCTGGAGTCCGTGTCAGATCGTGGGGGTTCGACGTTGGTCCAATATTTCCGATCGCATATTCCGTCGAGACTGTAATCCCTGCGACAAGCGCACCGGCCTTGCGCAACCTGGCTACGGGCACCGCATCTTTGGCCGGTCGTCGCTCAGAATGAATAGGAGTTCCCCAGCCACAGACATAGCCCTTAACATCGTAGACCTCCTTAACGGCAAAAAGTAATCCATGTAACTGGCCTCGTTGATCCATCGGCAGGCGATCAAGCGCTTCCGCTTGCGTCATGAGTCGCTCCGCATCAATGGCGGTGAACGCTCTTAGGCTTGGTTCCAGTTCAGTTGCACGGGTCAAGAATTTCCGTGCAACTGAGACACAATCTTGTGTTTCGCGTTGCCCGAATAGATGGGTATCAGTCACAGAATGTGCCCGCTCCACCCTCTAATTGGAAGGATTTCGCTAACTCTTCGTCCAATTGATCGTAGACCAACTTTTCGTAGTAGCGAAATTCCGCCGAGACTAAATCGCGCGGGTGGTCAAGTTCGATCGTCAGATCTAACTTGATACGACCTGGGCGCGCAGTCATGACGACCACACGGCTCGCAAGATATATCGCTTCCTGAACTGAATGTGTAACAAAAACCACCGTCTTTCGGTTGCGTTGCCAAATTTCCAGTAACTGGTTCTGCAGAAAGCGTCGTGTCAGTGCATCGAGAGCACCAAACGGTTCATCCATCAGAATGATCGAAGGGTCAGTTGCGAAAACACGTGCAATTGCAACCCGCTGTTTCATTCCGCCGGAAAGCTCATGAATACGCTTTCTGGAAAAATCAGCCAGTCCAACCATTTCGAGCTGCTTCTCAGCACGGCGATAGCGTTCTGGCTTTGCTATACCTAGACGCTCCAGGCCAAATGCTACGTTATCGATTACATTCAACCACGGAAACAGAGCATAATCTTGGAACACTACTCCATGGTCGATGTCTGGCTTCACAACCAGTTCATTACCGACAAGCGCCTGACCGGTACTAGGCTTAATAAAACCAGCCAGTACGTTTAGCAGTGTGGATTTACCGCATCCCGATGGGCCGACAAGTGCAATAAATTCACCTGGTTTGATTTCAAGATCAAGCGGATGTATGGCTTCGATCGGTTCTGCCGTGTTTGCACCAAACGTAACCGACAACTGATTGATCAATATACCCTTGGTATTCAGCGTATCCTCAGTTTTACTACTCATGTTACTCTCTCCAGGTAAAGCGATTGTCGAGAGCGCGAAAGACGACATCGATGAGGATCCCAAGAACACCGATTACCACCATACCGACTAGCACCAGATCGGAACGCAGGATTTCCATACCATCAGCAATTAGATAACCAAGGCCTACCTGAGCAGCCACAAGTTCCGCCGCGATGATTGCGGCCCAACCAGTACCGAACGAGATCCTGAGCCCGACAATAATAGTGGGCATGGCTGCTGGTAGGATGACCTTACGGAACAACTCCCAATCCGTTTTGCAGCCAAGTACGTATCCGGCCTGAATCAACACTGGCTTGACGCCCTTTACCCCGGATACGGTATTCAATAGTACGGGGAAGAAGGTAGCGATGAAGATGATGAAAATTTTCCCAGTTTCGCCAATGCCAAACCAGAGAATCGCAAGGGGAATCCATGCAAGCGGGGAAATTGGGCGAAAAATTTCAATTACTGGATCAACTATTTTTTCAAACCAGCGCCAATGTCCCATAGCGAGTCCGAGCGGTATAGCAATCAAAGCTGAGATAGTCCAAGCAGCGATAACGCGTCCCAGGCTGGCTCCCATGTGTATGAATATTTCCCCCGAGGCGAACAATTCCACGAGCGTCGTCGCCACAAGCAGCGGCGGCGGCAGCAGGGCAACATGGGCATTGCTAAAAATCACCGCCGCCTGCCAGACGGTGATTATAAATAGAAACGCGTACACATAGGGAAGGATATGGGCAACGGTGCCGACCATCGATTTCAACAAGATTCTTCGTCCATATTTAATATCAGTTCGTTCCACTGTACTAATTAATGGATTTTAAGGCTTGCTTCGCAAAACTTGCGTCAAACTTGGGATTGTCGGTCTCCTTCAGAATTTCCGCGTCCTTCAAAAATTTCGTATACGGGTTTATGGTTGATGCATCTGGCGCGACATCTAGGCTGTAAACCGAAATCTTCTCTCTCAGTGCGAAACTGATTACTTTCTCAGGAAATCCAATTTGCTCCGCCCACATTTTCACTGCTTTGTCTTCGTTTTTGAGAATGAAGTCGATAGCCTTGACGATCGCGGTAATCAAGTCCTGAACTAGAGCCGGCCTTGCTTCAATGAAATCCTCACGTGCATAAACACCGTTTCCAATATAGTGCCCCGCCTTAATTGGCAATATCTTTTCAGCCTTAATCAAAACCTTAGAGTGACCTGCCGCAAGGGCATTGGAAACATGCGGATCCCATGTAATGCCTGCGTCGACACTTTTATTCGCAACCAATGTCGGTACATCCGATCCTTTCGTTTTGAATAATTGAACGTCATCAATGCTAAGGTCAGCATCAGCCAGAGCTTTCACCAACAATGGATACTGTTGTGATCCCTTCCCTGGGTACGCAATCTTCTTCCCTTTCAGTTCGACTACGGATTTAATCGACGAGTCGGCCGGTATGATAATAGCCGTCTGTTCTAGGATAGTGATGGCCAGTAATTTTGCTGGCAGGCGGGCAGATGCGACGATGGCGGGCCCCATGCCAGCAGAGGCAATTTGCAGTTCGCCGGCAGCAAGGGCTTGATTCTCCGGCGCACCGTAAGAAAACACCTTGAATTCAATTTTCACGTCATGCTTTTTTTCGATCTCATCGAGCAGGCCGATAGAGCGGGCGATGTAGATGGGCTGAGTCGCAGGCTGAGTCCCGAAATTAATTGTTTCAGCAGCTTGTAATGGAGTGTTCATTGTCAGTATGGCCGCGACAACAAAAAAGACTCTCGTGACCATGGGTGACTTGATGAATGTACTAAACATAATGTTTCTCCCAGAAATTTATTATTTTATATCTGGTGCCAATCGATTAATGCTTCGAAACCCGATAAAATCAATCCGGCATCAGACTACCCCCTTAGTAAGATACAGGGGTTTTCCAGTAAGTCAAGTTAATATTGTGACGTGACGTCTCGATATTTAATCGATATTGAACATGGATCGACCAATCCTATCGGCAGCTTTTTGAAACGTGGCCAGGTGCTCGGTAGCCTTAGAGATCGGAAAGCGCGCCTCCAGGGCATGCACGGCAAGCCCAGCAAGGACTTCTCCCTGGGCATCCTTGACTGGAACCGCCATCGCAATCAACCCGACCCCGTCTTCCTGATCGTTTATTGAATACCCTTGCATTAAAATCTGGTCCAATTGGACTTCTAACAGAGCTGGATCCGTGATGGTATTTTTGGTGTATCGCCTCAGCTCTATGGTTTGAAGTATGCGACTTCTGGTGTCTGAATCCTGGTAAGCAAGAAGCAGTTTTCCGAGCGCGGTACAATGGAGGGGAACGTGACTGCCGGCCTTCAATTGAACCCGTAGAGGCCAGTCGCATTCCACCCGTCCAATATAGATAACTTCCTGCCCATCCAACATGCCCAAATTGCATGTTTCCCTTACTTCGTCAACTAAACTTTGGAGTATCGAATGACTGGAACGGATTGTTTGGGAGGTTAACATGGTGTTGAGTGCCAACGCATGAAGTCTATCTCCTGAAACATAGCGCTCGCGGCCAGGATCTTTTTGCACCAGGTTTAGTCTCTCGAGTTGGCGAACAACTCGATGAGCGGTTTGGCGGGGCAATCCAAGTTCTGCAGCAATGTCGACGACTCCAAGGGGGCGCAGATCACGTGTAACATACTCAAGCACGGCAATAGCCTTTTCTATCGCAGAATTCGTATCAGAATTATTTTTCATTTTATTAACTCAAGTTTTGGGGTTCGACATATACAGAAAAACACCAATAAAATTCTGATTTAAAAGGAGTTTATTACTCATTATGGTAAAATACTTTTTATCTTGGCAACGTAAAAAACCACAACAGACGTCGAATAAAGTCTGTCACAAAAGCTTTGATCTTACCACCATACTAACTGAGATGAGCTCAATTGAAACTACGACTTTGGGGTAACACGGCCGTTTGGGTCGCCTTGATGCACGTGACTAAAAACCTGACCTCTATGCACGCCAGCGGTTGGCGTCACCTACCTTGGCTGGTTCGCGTCAATTAACTTGGCCAGTTTGAGTTTGGCTTTAGTCCTACTACCCAAATTACACTGGGTTAAACATCAACCCGCACACCACTATAGGCATCAAATAAGACCGCTTTACTGGTATCTACTTGGA
>JAPKEA010000621.1 GCA_028822275.1 Planktomarina sp.
TAAACCTCGCACTGCTCATTCCATACTCTCGGAATAACTCAGAGACCAACAGACCGCCCTCTGCCTGATTCAAAATACCCATGATTTGCGCGTCGCTAAATCGTCCTGTATTCATCAAAAATCTCCTCAGATATCTCGACGAAAAAATTCGGCTTTTGAACACTACTAAATTCAGGGGGATTACCAACCGTCGGTGAGTCAAAACACGAGTTCAGGCCAAGGCTACAGTCTCTGAGTATTTCAGGATCCTCTACAAAGGTTAGCGCCGCCAATCCGGGTTCGGATATCAAACGCCTCAGCAGGCCTTCACTAATATGACTTGAAAAATGGCAGCACAAGGTTGGTAACTAAACTGTTTAGTATAAAGGACAAAGTTCACATCAACGGGTTCTACAGTCCAAGACGGTTGCACTTATCCTATATGGGAAAAGTCCCTTGCCTTTGAACAAAAAAATACATGCATAAGCTGAGAGACCTGAACATAACCGCGAAATGACCACCAAATACTCGCGCTAGGTCATGCCGTTGTCGGTCACCACAGATCTTTGAAACTATTGCGCGAGGACTTGGGGTAATAAAGGAGTGTACGCAACCATAAAGCTCTTGGACATGACTGGATCTGGAATTGGCGATGGTGCCATAGGTTGCATCGCTGGAACTATGACCTGCATTTCTACCTTAAAAGGTATGCCAGGAAATATAATTACGGACTTTCCCTCAATTTTTAGTTTTTTAGTCAAATAGCTAGCGGGTAATTTAAAGTTAATTTTACCCATTCCAGGAATAACGAAAGGTGGAGAAATATAGGGCATGCTCGAAAGGACTGCTTTTATTGGTAGTGGAACTTCGTCACCGTCAAGGCAAGTTGGCACTGCACTATTCAAGAATTGTGATGATGTCCCAATCAAAGGCAATGGAGCCACAATAGGCGGGCAAACGTGTGGGCCCAAAGCCGTAAAAATAAGTAAGTCACCCGATTTAAGTACTGGATACATGAAGGTTATCCCCGTATTATTAAGCAGGTCCAAATACACACTACGGTACAGAACCAGATTGTATGTATCAATTCATTAATTTTTATTAGGGTTTGAGCATCAGACATCGCCACCCCAATTAGCCGGTAAGGGCCAACCGCCGTGAGCTACAGAAAGTCCAATTTCAGTATAATTCTGAACAAGCAGGGTACGCTCTTCATCACCGACACCCAGAGACAAAGCAACAGCCCCAAACAAAGCCTTACAGTATAAGAAAGCAACTGGCATCACCACAGGACTTTCCGGTGGAGCAATACTGCCAGAACCGTTCCAATCGATTGCTAGGCATAACCATCCCAACGGTGTATCAGTCCCAAGTTCCATTGCCAGTGTTTGACATGCGACACGATTCCTTTCAACAGGCTCTTTAATCCATGAAATTATTGAAGATATCGTCTTAGAATTTTCACGACAATTCCAATTCTCATGCTTACTTAGACAGCAGATCCCCCAGCAAATACCTTCTCTAGGAGGTAATGCGTGCGAAAAAAAAGATAATAGATCTATATCATGACCAGATACTGTTAATTTTTCAATTACTACTCGTGGCGTGTCATCACCTGATAAAATTTTCTTTGATTTTTCCGAAAGCTCCATGCGTGATAGTAATTCTGAACTTTTCAAAAATGGGATC
>JAPKEA010000622.1 GCA_028822275.1 Planktomarina sp.
CTATGTCCACCCCTAATAAAACTGACTTCAACAACGGACATGCCATCCCTTACAATAGCAGCTAGCACATCTAAGTCCCCCTGATCAGCACTAACATATTGACGCTCTTGGACACGACGAAGACTAATTATCTTATCTCGAATCGATGCCGCTTTTTCAAAAAATAATTCCGCTGAAGCTACTTCCATTTGGTTTGATAAGTCATCAACGACTTGTTGGTTTTTACCCTCCAAAAACAAAATGGTATGTTGGATATCTTTTTGGTAATCTTCTTCAGATATAAGGCCAACACAAGGAGCTGTGCATCGCTTGATCTGATATTGTAAGCACGGTCTAGAGCGATTTGCATAATAAGCATCGTCGCATTGTCTAACAGGAAATATTTTTTGTAGTAAATGTAAACTCTCTCTGACTGCACCAGCACTTGGGTAAGGCCCAAAATATTGTCCTTTTTTACGCTTAGTACCTCGATGGAGGCCGATCCTAGGAAAAGAGTCTCCAGAAATAAATAGGTAAGGATAAGTCTTATCATCCCGTAGCAAAATATTGTAACGAGGCATCAACTCCTTAATTAAATTATTTTCAAGGATAAGAGCTTCATTTTCTGTATGCGTAACGGTTGTTTCAATGTGGGCTATTTGCGCTACCATCACCCTATTCTTTGGCGTCAAGCCACTTGAGCGAAAATAACTTGTCACCCTCTTTTTTAAGTTTTTAGCTTTACCAACATAAATGACGATATCGCTATTATCAACCATTCGATATACACCCGGACGACTGGTAAGTCTGTCAAGAAATGCCGCCGAATCAAACGGCGTTGGTTGTTGATCTATTTCTTCTGTCATAACAGTCTGAAATTTTCCCCACAAATTTGGTCCTTATTTCTATTAAAAAGTATTATCTCATATACGCTATGACCAATAAATTAATGTTACTTAGAGACAAGAACATCCGCTCGAAAGAATTAACTAGTTTTGTAATGCAAATATATGTGAGAATGTCACCATTTAAACCATCTAATTATCAACAATGTCATCACCTGTCACACTAAGCCCCTTAAAACCGCTACTTCCCAAAAAATCCCATGAAGCTTTTCAAGCTGGTCAACTCTATGGTAGTGCCCAAGGTTTATTACTTGCTAAAGCTGCACAGCAGCATGATGGACCTATCTTAGTACTGACTGATGACGCAGCTAGCGCTCAAAAATTAGAAATTGAGGCGCAATTTTACCTTGGGGAAACAAGTTTCCCAATTTTACACTTTCCTGATTGGGAAACTCTGCCCTACGACACTTTCTCGCCACACCAAGACATAATTTCAGAACGCCTTGAGACACTTCATCAACTACCAAACTTCAAACGAGGCATATTATTAGTTCCAATAACTACAATAATGCACCGTATCTCTCCACGTTCTTTTTTAGAAAGTAACACTTTATATTTACAAACTGGTGATACCTTTAATTTGGAGAAATGGCGGAGTAAACTTGAAAAAGCTGGTTATCGTTATGTTTCACAGGTAATGGAGCATGGAGAGTTTGCTGTTCGCGGTGCTATCATCGACCTTTACCCAATGGGAAGTATGCATCCCTATCGAATTGATTTATTCGATGATGAAATAGATAGCCTTAGATCCTTTGACCCCGAAACCCAGCGTTCGATTGAAAA
>JAPKEA010000181.1 GCA_028822275.1 Planktomarina sp.
AGCTACCGGCCTCAGCCGTAACTGCAAAAGTATTGATGGCGTTGGAAAGCAAGCGTCCGAAGCCTCGATACTACGTAACTACCCCGACTTACTATATCGCGTTTTTGAAGCGGATTTTATCTACCAGAGCATTTGATTGGTTCATTTCAAGGTTGTAATGTCGCACGTATTGGCCTTTGTGATAAAGTCTTCTACATGATGAATGTATTCGAGGGGTGAGCACATGGATAAAGATCCACTTTTTATCATCGCAACAATAGCGTGCGTCGTTGTTTTAGCGATTTTAGTGCTTGGTATAGGGAGCTTCGCCAAAGGAGGAGAGTTTGGTCATAAACACTCTAACCGTTTAATGCGTTACCGTATCGGAGCTCAATTCATAGCAGTCATATTGATTCTTATCGCTGTCTACTTTGGAAAGGCTTGACGATGGTTGTTCTCAACAAGATTTACACAAAAACTGGTGATAACGGCCAAACCGCACTGGGCAACGGTACGCGTGTTGAAAAACATTCACTGCGTGTGAATGCCTACGGAACAGTGGATGAGACAAATGCCACATTAGGCCTTGCGCGGTTGCACTCCAAGGGTGAGTTGGATGCGCAGTTGGCTAATATTCAAAATGATCTGTTCGATTTGGGCGCAGATTTGTGCCGCCCCGATATGGAAAAAGATAAGGACGCAGAGTATCAGCCCTTGCGCATGACAAAAGCACAGGTTGAACGGTTGGAGACAGAAATTGATGTCATGAATGATGTGCTTGAACCTTTGCGGTCCTTCATTTTACCTGGTGGATCAGCTCTTTCAGCAAATTTACATTTATGCCGCACCATTTCACGACGAGCGGAAAGGATGACGGTGGAATTGGCATCACAGGAACCAGTAAATCCACACGCAACTAAATATTTGAACCGCCTCTCCGACTGGTTTTTTGTTGCGGGCCGAATAGCGAATGACGATGGCCGAAAAGATATCCTATGGGTGCCAGGGGCAAATCGTTAGAACATGGGATCGTTGTTCAAACATAAACTTAGCCTTAACGGGCCCGAGGTTAGGCGCAGGCAAGCCTCAGGGCGTCGATTTTCCACTGTTTTTTAGTATTCATCGCGGTTAACAGTGCATTAATTTAGATAAAAAAGCCACGATTGGCTTGCTTAATACGGAGGTACAATAATGAAGGTTCTGGTTCCGGTCAAACGTGTGATCGATTATAACGTAAAAGTCCGTGTAAAAGCAGATGGTAGCGGTGTCGATCTTGCAAACGTAAAAATGTCGATGAACCCCTTCGACGAAATCGCCATTGAGCAAGCAATTCGCTTGAAAGAAGCGGGACAAGCCGATGAAGTGGTTGCAGTTTCTATTGGCGTAAAGCAAAATCAAGAAACACTGCGCACTGCGCTGGCAATGGGGGCAGACAGGGCTATCCTAGTTATTGCGACTGATGACGTTCACACTGATATTGAGCCCTTAGCCGTTGCTAAAATCCTGAAAGCTGTAATTGATGAAGAGCAACCCGGTATTGTTCTGGCGGGGAAGCAAGCAATCGACAATGACATGAATGCCACAGGACAAATGCTAGCAGCGTTGACCGGTTGGTCACAAGCTACATTTGCCTCTGAACTGAGCATTGATGGTGACAGTGCTACTGTGACACGAGAAGTAGATGGTGGCTTGCAATCTATCAAAGTCTCCATGCCGACAATCGTTACCGTAGATCTACGCCTCAATGAACCGCGTTATGCATCTTTGCCAAATATCATGAAGGCAAAGAAGAAGCCTATGGATGAGAAAACAGCAGCTGATTATGGCGTAGATACAACACCACGATTGAACATTGAATCCACTAATGAGCCTGAAACGCGAGCAGCTGGCATCAAAGTCGCCTCGGTAGATGAACTAGTCGAAAAACTCAAAGAAGCGGGAGCTGTTTAATGAATGTACTCCTTTTAGCAGAAGTTAATGGTGGCGCGCTGTCAGTGGATTCCACGGCAAAGGCGTTAACCGCTGCAAAACGAATTGGTGATGTTACTATTCTTTGCGTTGGTAATGGCTGCTCAGATGCCGCCGAAGCTGCGGCAAAATTGGATGGTGTGTCAAAAGTACTTTGCGCCCAAGATGAGGCTTATGGTCATGATATGGCAGAGCCTGTTTCGGATCTAATTGTATCTTTGTCTAGTAGTTACAGCCATATCTTGGCCCCTTCCACCTCTGCTTCCAAAAATATCTTGCCGCGTGTTGCAGCACTTTTGGATGTTATGATCATCTCCGAAGTTACAGCCGTTATTGATGCAGATACATTTGAGCGTCCAATTTATGCAGGCAACGCCATTCAAACGTTAAAGTCTGTAGATGCAATCAAAGTTGCTACTATTCGGACTTCCACATTCGACGCATCCGGCGAAGGCGGTTCCGCTTCGGTTGAAAGCATTGACGCTGTCGCCAACCCTGGTCTTTCCGAATGGATCGAAGATCGGGTTGCGGCAAGCGATCGCCCAGAGTTGACTTCCGCGGGCGTTGTCGTGTCAGGCGGCCGCGGCGTTGGGTCTGAAGATAACTTTAAAATCATTGAAGCTTTAGCGGACAAACTGGGAGCTGCCGTTGGCGCATCACGTGCAGCAGTCGACTCAGGCTATGCCCCTAACGATTGGCAAGTTGGTCAAACAGGTAAGGTAGTAGCCCCAGATCTTTATTTAGCCGTGGGTATTTCTGGAGCGATTCAACACCTTGCGGGTATGAAAGATTCAAAAATTATTGTGGCGATAAACAAGGACGAAGAAGCTCCAATCTTCCAAGTAGCTGACTTTGGCCTGGTTGCTGATTTATTTGATGCTGTACCACAATTGACTGAAAAACTGGGTTAAGAAAATACTTAATCAGCATACTTTCTCTAGTATCTGATTTTGTGTTTTAATATAAAAGCAGACTGCCATCCTCGGCGGACTGCTTTTATCTGAGTATGCTATATGGCCTATTCACCAAGCCATAAAAGGCTAAACGGAAAAGCACTATGGTCCAGTGTGAAAGCCAAGCAACGGTCCTCGCCAATTAGGTGAAAAAACCAGGGCCCTTTTAAGTTACAAAAAAAGCTTCCAAACAACAATCTGAAAAGTGGCATCCCAAATCCACAAAAAAATAATCAGAAACTTAAAATTATATTTAAAAGCTAATTTAGGTTGATCTTCAAATTATTTAAGCTTTTTCCCCAAATCGATCCGCAAGTAAATTTGCTAACGCCTTCGCAAGTTCTTTCGCCTCAGCACCCACAGTTTCCACCTCAATAGTCGTCCCACGTCCAGCCGCCAACATAAGCAATCCCATTATGCTATCACCTTGAGCCGTCAAACCATCCTTTTCCACACTGGCACTAGCTTCATAACGCTCTACTATTTCTACAAATTTGGCAGAAGCCCGCGCATGCAGGCCCTTTTCATTAATAATATCTAATTTTTGTCTCAATTGATTTAAGCCTGAGATTTTTGGGGCAGGCAGTCCATATACTTGCGACCTGCGTTAATTGCTTTAGCGATAGCTTCTTCAACAGAATTTCGACGAGATTTTGCAAGTTTTACCAAAAGTGGCAAATTCGCCCCATACAAAACACGTCGATTAGCACAATTGCATGCCAATAGAGACAAGTTTGAAGGTGAGCCACCAAACATATCGGTCACGATCACAACGCCGTTACCATCATCAACCCTGTCGGCAGCCTCACATATTTCACCCTGTTTTTTAACGCGATCACAATCTGGACGTATCGTTACCGCTGCAATACCAGTTTGCGCACCAACGACGTATTCCATCGCGGCCTTATATTCAACGGCCAGACCTCCATGCGCTACTATGACGATACCTATCAACTACTTCATACCTTCGTTTTACCTGATATTTTATGGCTCGAGGATCGATCCAACTCTCGATGACGGATGGTCACATGCCAGCCACGTAAATGCAATTCCCTACATACGTTTTCTACCATAGTGACGGAACGGTGCTTCCCTCCAGTACAACCAAAGCCAATTGAGAGATGCGAACGCCCTTCTGCTTTGTGAGCCGGAACAACTAAATCAGCCAGACCTAAAATCTTACTGCAAAATGGTGCGAACTTTTCATCCTCAGCAACATATGCTTGCACCTCTTCGTTAAGACCATTTTTAATCCTTAAGTCTTTATCCCAGTGTGGGTTTCGTAAAAACCGACAATCAAACATCATATCTAAACCACGTGGAGGACCTCTCTTGTAGGAAAAAGATTGAACAAAAATCGCCATCTCGTCGTCTCGTTTTCCAGAGAACCGCTGAGTTATTTCTGCACGCAACTCATTTGGAGATAATTCCGTGGTATCTATCAAGAAGTCAGAGCGACTTCGAACTGGTTGCATTAGATGAAGATCAAGATGTATACCTTCATGCGCAGAGCCTTTCGGAGCCAAATGGTGACGACGTCGGGTCTCAGAAAAACGTCGTAGCAAAACATCGACAGAGCAATCAAGATACAGCAAACTCAACTTGATGCATTTTGTAGACTGAATGGCTGATATTGCATCCAGCAATCCATCAATTGAAAAATCTCGGTTTCGGGTATCGATACCAAGAGCCAAAGGTTTATCAAGCTTAGGACCTTCGAACAATCGAGGCGCGAGACTAAGGGGTATGTTATCAATCGCTTCGAACCCCGCGTCCTCAAGAGCATTAATCGCCGTTGTACGACCAGACCCAGCCGGCCCAGTTATAAGCAACACATGCATGTCTTGATGCTCTTCATTCATCTTCAGAGAATCCATTTTTTAACAACAACATCAGCGCAGAGGCGCTGGGAACTATTGGCAGCCCCGGAAGCACCAAAATTTTATGTCCTAACTTCGTAACTTCCTGCGTAAAAGGCAAGCGTTCACGACTTTCCAGTGATAAATCCAGGCAATAATCTAACTCTGTAGGCCCTCGCACAGAAGGCTTCACACGCAAAATACCTAAGCCACGAGCCTCAATCTGGCCAGAAACTTGTTCAGGGGCCTCAAGGCAAAGGCGCTGATCTTCAATACATAGCCAAACGCGATCATCTGAAATGAGCGTTGCCCCAAGCGAAATCATATCAACCGCTAATTTTGATTTTCCTGAACCAGACGGGCCTAGTATCAGGAGTGACTTTGATTGAAATCGCACCGCTGTTGCATGCAACAAGAGCCTACTGTCCGAGCGACTAAAGTTTTTCCAGGATTCAAAAATTGACATTGGAAATCACGTCAAAGATCCAACACGAATGCGAACACTGATTGGTACCATCCCAGCGTCAAGTGCAAGTAACTCAGTTTTTTTATCAAAATTTCAACTCCATAAAACTCAACATTTACTTTTAACAATATGGTTCAATGCTTTACCTTGTCAAAGCCGGCTAACAAGTTTGATAGAGTCATATGGTCCAAGTACATAGATTCATTTATTTTGGCAGATTTGAAAAAGATGTATTCTCCATCATAAATTAAACATGCTACACAGTCACTCGCAACAAAGTCTAAACAGAATCTATTTGTTAATTAGTTGGATCGTATTTGGATGCATATTAACAAAAATATAAGTCAGACAGTTTAAGCAATCCCCTAATAAGACATACGTGACGTTCTTCGATAAGCTCTGTCTATTAAATTAAGATACACTCTCAGAGAGCTGTGGCTCCCGGCACTCTATGACAACAGATACGAATCATCTTTTAGACCTGCTTGTTGCTGACAAAAACAGCTTCATTTTTAGCA
>JAPKEA010000623.1 GCA_028822275.1 Planktomarina sp.
CACCAAGATCTACGTGAAACTTATAATCGTCTTTTACTCTAGGTTAAGTTTGAGACATCGTTCCATAAAGTGATAGTGTTGTGAAGCAATGTTTCCAATCAAAACAGACCAATATCGGATATCATAAAAATTGATCCAGAGGAGATTACCGCGGGGTTACTTGCACCCCACAAAAAGTTAGAGAATTAATCTAAAATCCTGCGCTTTTACATCCAAAAAAGACCTTAGTAACATCTTCTATAATTTCCCATTTTATACGGCTACCATCATGAACAAAAAGGCTATCTCCAATAACCAGATCACTCACCTGCCCCGTTACTTGATTGGTTAAACGGCAGCGTCCTGACAAAATATTCATCAGTTCATCACCCTGCTCGGTGCATTCAAAAATTCCCTTAGTACAGTACCAAATACCACTGCGGGTAATGTCGCCTGACCCTCCTGTATCTATGCGTCCAGAAGCTTTCGGCGTACCCGATAAAATGAGATAGTTACTATCAGGGTTTTCAAACGGCCAATCTTGTAAAAGCCCAAAGGTATCGCCCGGCTTGTAAGCTAACATTCGATTACTCCGATTAATTATTGTGATAGATTGCATTCACTATCTAACTCGTAGGTTTAAGTTTGCCCAAAAGCCACAGGATGAGTTGTTCATTACATATTTAAAACTTTTCATAGATTTCAAAGGAACCAACCAACATGCCCTAAAACTTTACCTTTTTTGCTTACGAAAAGCTCCTAAATCAGCAAACTATTGATATATTTTCAGACAAATATCATCAGAATGATTAATCTGACGGAAAAACTGATATGGTGGATTAAGAGGTGACTTATGAACAAGAAAATCTTCGCATTCACTGCTGGTTTAGCCAGTATTTACGGGGCCATATCTTTGGCACAATCAACGAATGAGCATTGTTATTTTGCAGTTGATGACCAGATAATTTTTGATGGTCCGTGCAATCAAGAAATTGCAAATATTGAAGTGGATTTTGCAACCAAAGGCAAATCAAAACAAATATCAGCAGGTGACGATTATTTCACTTACCTTTTGGAAATAGAAGAAACACCACTCGGCAAGCCTTATTATTACGAAGTCCATTGGAACGCCGAACCTGGAGCAAGTCACGCTCATGGCTTTGTAGGGTTTGGCGTAAGGCAGGATAATTGTGTCATTTCCACGGATGTTCCACCAGAAATAAGCGCAGAGTATTCTTATGCAATGGGTTTTAAGGACGAGTTCAAAATCTGTTGGACCAATCCCCAGAATGAAGAACCTGTGTTATTTGCCAATGAGAAACCCAACAAGCCTAACTCAGACTACAGCCAAAAGCTTTTAGAACTAATTGCTGAAGCTAGAGGTGAGTGTGCTGAAGCTGGCGGTGAATTAACGGTAGATCCAGAAGCTGTAACCAAAATAGACATAACAGGTAGCGGTAAAAGTGACGAAATTCTTTCTTACAGTGCTCTCACATGTTCGGATAATAACTTCATGTTTGCTGGGGGAACTGGTGGTGTATGGTACTCTTGGATAATCAATGAAAACCATGGAAAGTTTCTTACTCAGGGATGGTCAGTGGACTATTCTAAAAGCGGATATCCAATACTCTCATTAAGTTTACATGGAACATCCTGTGGAGGGGTGGGAACAACACCATGTG
>JAPKEA010000182.1 GCA_028822275.1 Planktomarina sp.
CGCGACATTGAGTTCCCCGAAGGTGTTTTAGTCGGAGCTGTTCGCAAAGGTAATGAAACCCTACGTCCATCTGGATCTGTTCGTCTCGAGGAGGGTGATCATATTGTTATTTTCGCTCTGGCCGATGATGTTCGCGAAGTTGAACGTCTGCTACAAGTCACTGTAGATTTTTTCTAATTATGTGGAGCCGGTTTTCTAAATTACCACTTTTAATCTCAATTCCAGGTGTTTTTATATCGATGTTTTTGATCCCTGCAGTGTATGCTTTCGGGGCAGGTGCACTTATTGAGGGCCGAACATTTCTCTATGCTTTTGTTTTAGGTCTATTTTTAATTAGTTTTTTGGGATTAGCGATTGAGACTAATCAACTCGTGAACCATCGGTATAATCAGCTTTGGTCCCTAGTTGCTTTCTTTTTGGGTTTACCACTTTTTCTAGCGATTCCGCTTAATGAGCTTACTCAGGCTGGTAGCTTCCTTGATGCATATCTTGATATGGTGAGTGTTATTACTACCACTGGTTTGCCTATATTCGTAATTGAGCACTCCAATGATACGTTACTTATCTGGCGAGTACTCATTGGTTGGGCAAGTGGCTTTATGATGTGGGTGTTTGCATGGACAGTCTTTGCGCCACTTAATCTTGGTGGGTTTGAGCACTTACAGGACCACTCTGAAAATTTAATTGATAACCAAATTAAAGCTAGTGGACGACAGCAAAACTCCGCAGCTAAATTTTGGCGTGAAGCAGTGCGTTTAGCGCCAGTTTACCTTTTTATAACGTTCGTAGCTGCGGCTTTGATTATGCTCGTTGGGAATGGATTGTTGTTTTCGGTTTTATCTGCAATGACAGCTATGGCTACATTTGGTATAAAAATTCCAGGAGCAGCATCTGATGCCTGGTGGTATGAAATTATATTAATGGTTGTCATGTGTTTTGCGCTATCACGCGCCCTATTTACGCGAACCCTCTCAAAAAACAAATCTCTTAGAAAAGATCCGGAGTTGCGCCTTGCAATTATCCTGATTTTTATAGTGCTTTTAGTATTCCTGTTTTCGCATTGGTCTTATACTGTGGGGCTTATTGAACTACTCCAAAACAGTTGGGGAGTGTTATTTACCAGTATTTCTTTTTTGACTACAACTGGGTTTGTTTCTGAGTATATGCCATTAAAAGATGGTGAACTAGGGACAGTTTCGCTCCTGATGGCCGCGTTAGCAACGTTTGGGGGCGGCGTAGCAACCACGGCTGGCGGGCTTAAGCTTTTAAGAATTTTTATCTTAGCTAGTCACAGCAAGTCGGAAATAGATCGCCTAATTATTCCATCTCGTGTTGTGTCTGGACAAAATGGTGGACAGTCTGGCGGTTTTAATAATGCTATGCTCGCCTGCGTTTTTTTCATGTTATTTTTAATTATACTAGCTGCAATTTTACTGGGGCTCGCGATGTGCGGAATTTCTGCGCAGCGGTCACTTCAATTGACACTAGCGTCACTAACAAATACTGGCCCGTTAGTGACGGTAATGTCAGTAGGCGAAGTAGTTATTTTGGATCTACCTGTAATTGCCAAAATACTTTTGATCTTTTCTATGGTCTTTGGGCGATTGGAAGTTCTGGCATTATTAGCTTTGTTGAACCCAAAAATTTATCGTTAAATCCAACTAGCAAAGTGATTTGGGGTGGAAACTCGGAATTAAGAGTTACATAAAGAAAAAAAGAGAAAAATTGTGATCTCGCAAATAAGAGGGCTAAACGAATGGCTTCCGATAAGCAAAACCTACAAGATGCATTTTTAAATCAAGTTCGAAAATCAAAAGTACCAGTAACAGTTTTTTTGATCAACGGTGTGAAACTGCAAGGAGTTATAACCTGGTTTGATAACTTTTGTGTTCTATTGCGGCGAGATGGTCAGTCGCAATTGGTTTATAAGCATGCCATCTCTACTATAATGCCGTCCCAATCCATTTCGCTATATGATGGCGAAGAATAGCTTCTAATGGCTAATGAGCCTCAAATAAACACTCATGCATGGGTGTTGCACCTTGAGATTAAATCTAAATACTCGCCGCGATCATCGGAAGATGCTCTAGCTGAGGCTGTGAGTTTGGCGCATGCGCTTCCGGGTATTACAGTGGTTGGTGAGGGCGCCGTGCGCTTAGCTCGAGCGCACTCTGGGACTTTAATTGGTAAGGGAAAAATTGCTGAACTAAAAGAATTATTTATTAGATCAAAAGTTGAGCTAGTTTTGATTGATGGACATGTATCACCAGTGCAACAGCGTAACCTTGAAAGAGAATGGGGCGTCAAGATCCTGGATCGTACTGGTCTAATCTTAGAGATATTCTCTGACCGCGCTCGCACCCGAGAGGGTGTGTTGCAGGTTGAAATGGCAGCGCTTAGCTACCAACGCACACGCCTTGTTCGTGCTTGGACACACCTTGAGCGCCAGCGTGGTGGTTTGGGGTTCGTTGGGGGGCCTGGTGAGACCCAAATTGAGTCTGATAGGAGAGCTATAGATATTCAATTAACAAGATTAGAGCGTCAGCTTGGCAAAGTTTCAAAGACGCGTGAACAGCATAGAAATGCGCGCAAAAAGATACCTTATCCAATTGTGGCATTTGTCGGATATACAAACGCTGGAAAGTCTACGCTTTTTAATTACATGACCGGCGCAGAGGTTTTTGTGAAAGATATGCTGTTTGCAACGCTTGATCCAACTATGCGTGCGCTAAGTTTGCCAAGTGGTATGGATATAATTCTATCGGATACGGTTGGGTTTATTTCTGATTTGCCGACCGAATTAGTGGCGTCATTTAGGGCGACCCTGGAGGAGGTCACAGCTGCGAACTTGGTCGTTCATGTTCGTGATATTGCTCACCCTGAAACTGATGCACAAGCAAATGATGTAGAGTCCATTTTAGAAAGTCTTGGATTGGACCCTGATATTCCAAGATTAGAGCTATGGAACAAAACGGATTTATTAGAACCGTCTTTATTTGACGCTCTTTCGAATACGGCAAAACGCATTGATCATGTTTTTATGCTTTCAGCCAAGACTGGAACGGGTATTCCAATGTTTTTAAACGCAGTTTCAGAAATTCTCACGCCAGAAAAAAATCTTACAACATTAACGCTTAGCTTTGCACAAGGCAAAGAACGCGCGTGGTTGTTTGAGAGTGGTGTAGTGTTATCTGAGACGCAATCCGACGATAGCTTCTCGCTTGCTGTTAAATGGACCGCTCGTCAGAAGAAGATCTTTACGGATTTGTATGACCTTCGGCCGGTATAAGCCGGGTTATACCTGTCGACGCGGCTCGTGCAAGGCTCTCATCTAATGACATTGGTAAATATTCACCACGTCGCCATAGCTTTCCAAGGTTATCGTAAAAACGGGATAACGGATGGCCGCTTTGTCCTGTTGAAATGATGAACACTGAACTGTTGGGATCCGCAAAGTCATATACGCCTCTGTAGGCGCCAGCATGGACGTTTAAATATGGATTAGCACCAGTTCCAATAGTTTTTCCTCGTTGCAAAGTATTATCGCCACCAGATGTTGACTGCTCAATATTTACAAACCATTTAATAATTGGTGTTTTTCCCAAAACAGGGTGTTTGTGTGTGGCCTGATGAACGTCTCCCCACCTCAAAGCAGTAATCGCTGAACCATAGTTTTCTGTAAGGCTTGTCAAAGCATCTTCCAGAGCAAGGCTGGCCATTTGAGCGCAAGTTTCAATTAAAACTGAATGGACCACGTCACACCAACGAGATGCGCCCCCAACATTCCGAAAAACACGTTCAATAAAAACGGGCTGCACGTGTGTGATTTCTTCATGAAGTGGACCCAACTCATCTTGAATCAAACGTTTTTGTAAGGCGCGGGTCCAAGCGGAATAAATAAGTGGCTCTGGCATATGTTCATTCATTTCGCCGTTCCAATTAGCCAAAAGAGCAAGAGCGGTCTGGCGCCTTGCAGTTTTCGAGTCTGATGGTGCGGCTGGAGACTGGAACCAAAGCTCAGAGCCAATTAAGGGCAATAATGCGCGGGCGGTTGGGGACACTGTATCAAGCTGCGCCTCCACAAAGCTATCTCTTGTATGAGCAGACCGCCTTTCCATTAATAGACGCCAGCGTTGAACACGTTGAGTGTCAGTCCAATCAAAGGTTATGTGTTTTGGAAAGGGTCTATCGATGAATTTATTATTTGAATTTCCAAGGACACCACCAATCGGATTTAGAAACAATGGATTAACTGAAGGGGGATAAATACCGTCCCATCTGTTTTCTAAGATCCAACCTCGAGACGGCATTCTACCTTTTGTTTCATGGTTGCGGTTGCGTTTTGGCAGAGCTCCAATCGTCCGCATGGCGATCTGATCACTATCTGCTAGTATCAGATTCTGAGAAGGAGCCACACACGACTTTGAAGCCTCTAAAGCCTCCTGCACAGACACCGCCGTCATTAAATCAAATGCAGCTTCAAAGGACGGGTCGTTTGATGAAAGTAACGTCCATGCGATTGACATTACATGTTTTTCTGGAGTTATACTTTGTAAATTATAAAGGCTGCCATCCAATACTGGACCATTTTCAGTCCATAAAAGTTCAACTGTGACAGGTTTGGACCCTTTAACATTAATGATACTTTGCCGCTTTATAAATTGGGTATAACCATTCAGTGAGAGATATTCATTCGAGTTTTGCGGATTTAACTTTTCAACATAGATATCAATATCGTCCAGATTTGCTGAAGTAAGGCCCCAACCTAATTTTGTGGATCTGCCCAAGAGGACGGCCGGTATGCCTGGTACTGTGCCTCCAATAACGCCACCAGTTTCAAGTTCGAGACGAGCGAGATACCAAATTGAAGGTGCCTCAAGAGTTGAGTGAGGATCGTTTGCAAGCAGTGTTTTACCTGCTGCGCTTCTCCCAGGCATAGCAGCCCATGCATTTGATGCACCGGCCAATGGAGCCGGTTTAAATGGAGAAAACGCTTGCGCTGGCATTGCAATGTTGGCGTATCGCGTAGCCAGATTTGGGAATAGTGTAGAAAAGTGTTCCAACTCAGAGACAGCGCTACCGGGTGCATCTGGTAAAATATCTTTCACGCGACTGTCACCCAATGCTAGAGTTATCCGCTTACGTAAAACTTCCGTGTCCAAATGGCTCGAGAGCTGCACACCTATAAGCTTAAGAATTGCAAGGCTATCGGCAGGTTGCCATGGTGATATTGAGTTAGAAAAAATAAAAAATTCAGGCGCCCCACGTCCTAATGCGTCATCGTTGATTTCTGCTAAGCGCGCGTTCACGCCCTTCGCATAAGCGTCTAACATCCGTTTTGTTTCTGGCCTAAGAGCATTAAGGGATTTGCGCGCTGCTCCATAAATACCTAAGCGTCGAATTTTTAAATCGACTGGTAAAGTGTCTACGCCAAAGAGTTCGGATAAACGACCTTGCGCTGTCCGCCGCATCATCGTCATTTGCCATAACCGATCTTGAGCGTGGGCATAGCCGAGACCAAACATAGTGTCGCCGTTAGATGTACCGAAGATATGTGGAACGTTTCCAGTATCTCGCACAATTTCAATTTCAGTAGTCAGACCCCGAACCTCTGTGGTCGCATCATAATCAGGCAGCGATCGCGACAAGAGGTAGTACATGAAACACAATATAATAAAAAACATGACTGCCAAGCTTATGATGAGG
>JAPKEA010000624.1 GCA_028822275.1 Planktomarina sp.
TCGGAATTTACTTAAAATCTGAATATTAATCCAGCTACTTTTGTTCGCGGCGATTCAGTTATTTTTTCTGCACGTTCAGTTTATTAGTCCAAAATATATCAATCGAGCCAAGGCTATTATCGGCTCGGGTCGAGAACCAGCTAATAGTATCCGTACCAGGAGGTAGCGCTGGACACATATCTGCAGCTGCGGTGTTTACCTGAGGGCCAAGATTGTAGGCTACATCCCAAGCGTTCTTGCCCTTCTGCATGGCTCCCCAAATGTCCATGCCACCATAGCCGCCTGGGCGGGCTGAGGAGAAATACACCATGCCGTCTTTGTCTTGAGTAAAGTGGAATTCTTCGGCAGCGGTATTGATATTGGGGCCCTGATTTACAGGCGTCATCCAATTGCCGTCGGCATCTTGATTTGAACAATAAATATCCGAACCACCAAAGCCGCCTTCCCGTTTTGAGGCAAAGCAGAGCGTCTCGCCGTCTTGCAATATTGCCGGGCAATGCTCATCGCCAACATCCGTACTGATGGGAAAGCCTACTAGCAAAGGGTTAGTCCATTCGCCGTCGACCTTATAGGTAACGAACAAATCATTATTGTTGCGTGGGCTGGTGGTTGCAGTACGGTCAGATTTGAAATAAACAGTATTGCCATCACCTGTAATCCAGGGTTCTCGATCATCGCCAAAGCGCAATGGGTCGATGTCTGTGGCTGGTGGCGCGTTAACTGGTATACCCATATTAACCGGAGTGTTCCAGCTGCCGGTGTCGGAATTAAAGGTGGCGATGTACAAATCCTTCGGATCCCCAGGTGCAACTGCCATGTCCTGTCTGGCGCTGCAATAGACCATTGTTCCGTCATCGGCAAAGCTTAATTCACCTTCGGCCCACATGGTGTTAATGGGCGCGCCAAAGTTATGAACAGCTAGATCGACCCAGTTAGGTTCTGCTGCATTGCCTAGGCAGTAAAAAAAGCTTAGAGGTATTGCTAAGAATGTTTTGAAGGCCAAACAGTTTTGTTCGAGAAGTAATTTCATAGTGAGTATTTTCTATCCCCGTTACATTTTATTTTTATGTTCGATTAGTGCGGAAACCTTTTTATAACGGAATCAGAATCAAAATGCTACCAGTCTTGATGGAGCGGCGATCGCTTGAATGACGAAAGTAAATCTCAAAATGAGGGTTTAGCGATAGTTCTGGGTGGGCGATGTTAGACTGATTTTTTAACCGCAGGCATGATTAAAGTCGCATCCAATTGCTCTTAATGAATCTCATAGCAGGTCTGGATCTTGTGGAGATGGAGATATTGAATTTCAATTAAGCCGCGCGTTGAAGGTTGCCGACACTGTGCCCGAAAATCATTCGGGATAGTTTTTCCAATGAGTTATTCGATACTTTAAAGGATCAGCGAGAACGTCTTTTCGAGCTTTACTTACTTCACTCGCCGTCATGTCTTCGAAGCCTACAGGGAGAGTGTCTGCATTGAATTTATGCAAAATCCAATTGATCACGGCGGTGAGTTCCACGTCATCTATAGGAGCGGATGCAGCGCCTGGAATTTGCACAAGGTAATCGCGCATTTCCGGTACCTTTATCATTTCGCCAAGCTCACCGACTAATGTGGGCACATTAGGCGGGCTGCCTTCACCGGAGACTCCATGA
>JAPKEA010000183.1 GCA_028822275.1 Planktomarina sp.
ATCATGGCATAGATTTCTTAAATAATCTTATGGATGGTATCCCTATTCAGTTGGAATTAAATAATACTGATACATCTTCGGTATTTTTTGACATCCGAGACTTAAAAAATAGTTTGACTGCAAAAGTTGATTGGTCTTTAGCAGGCAGTGACGAAATGAAATCGTCAGGAGAATTATTAATCCCACAAATCATACCAATCAATATTGATGGCTTTAATATCGAAAAAAACGAGTACAATTCATTTATTGCAGTGAAAGTTGAGCTGTTGGATGCCACTGGTAATTTAGGCGTAACTGAGTTTGTCGATTTTCCCAGGCAGGATAATGAAGAACTGGGGGCTAGTCTTATAGGTGTGACCCGAACCGTCGAGATTGACGCAGATGTGGATACTAGATCCAAACTACTCATTGGATTATCTGTGCCTAAAGGCACTGACCTCAAAAAATTACCAGATTTTGTTAGGTTTAATATTAGTTTAAGCGATAGTAGCCAGAAATTGCCCACTCAAGAAATGGAATTGGCAACTCGAGTTCTTGAGGCTGGTAGTTTAATTGGCGGGTCTGAGGTTAAAGGTGCAACTGATTTCAGCGCAACTGCAAGAGAGCTTATATCAGCTCTAAAAGAGATGTCTGGAGTTTCACATAGTAGCGCACAGATAGTAACCAAAGCTACCCCAAACGATGTCATGATAAAGATTATGCCAGAGTTTGATTTACCACGAGGCTGGGCGGCAGAAAAAAATACATTAAGCGTGGCCCTCAATAATGATGACATGAATGTTTTTGAGCAGAAACCGATACCAATAAATTTGATCCAAAACCGACTTCTATTTGATAAGGAATTATCTTTTTTCTCATCTACGCGAAACGATAGAAGGTCAGAATTTATTTCAAGCTCACTAGCGCTAGATTCGCATCTCAAGCAGTTTAATAAAGAAAAAAGTGGTAAAAATAACTTCCTTATTGAGGGAGATAGCTTGAATGCCCTTGGGCAAAAAAAAGCAGTTAGTGTATTCAACCCTAAGTCGTTTCTTGAGGCGTCAGAATCCTTACGTATGAAGCCGATAACTTTTCCGAGCGGGCTCTCTCAAGGAGAGCCATGGAAAGGAAGTCAGCCGGATGTGACAAACTTTGTCCCCACTAAAAATGATAGCCAAGTCACAACTTCCGCTGGTATTGCCAGCACCCCGGATGGGACAGCTTCTGTCCTCAATAATAAAATTTCTCTATATAGCTCACAATATGCTTCAAGGATCAGTATGATGGTTGTGGATAGGGTATTAAAGGGCCAGGAGAATTTCGAAATACACTTAGAGCCCGAGAGCTTTGGAAAAATAAAAGTCAATGTGCTTCTGGATAAGCAAGCCCTAGATATTCGGATGTTTGTTGAGACGCAGGCTGCTGCAAGTATACTTAAAGCCAATGAGGAGTCCCTGCTACAAATCACTGGACAGAATGGCATGAAACTCGCCAACTTTGCAGTTGGTATGCAAAGTGGAAATGATCAACAAAGGCAAAATTCAAATCAGAACCAAAACAGGGTTACTGATAAAGCTAACAGTGTGCGAGCGCGCGCTGCAATACAAAACTCTCAGACACCCACCTCTTATAGAACCCCAACTGGTTTGAACCTGATCGCGTAGGATAAAATTATGGCTGAAGAAGCTCCAAAACGAAAAATTAACTTTACAAAGATTGCTCTATTTGGGTTGGGCCCGATAGTCTTATTGGGCATAGGGATGGGCGCGGGTGCTTTTCTCTTTATGCCCACACAAACACCAGTGGAGCAAGTTGAGGCATTGATTGAGAAAAAACTCAAACAGGCGGGACAACTCCCCAGTCAGGATGGCTTAGATGAAGAAGATCTGGGCCCCCAAAAGGTATCAAAGGAGACCCCTGCAAACGAAACCTTTGTAACAAGTTACTACACATTTGCAGATAACTTTACTACTAACCTGAACAAATCTAAACAGTTTTTACAAATCAGTGTTGGCGTTTCCACTCAGTATGATGAAACAGTGATAGAAAACGTTGAGAAACATCAGATGGCCCTACGCTCGGAGGTTCTTGGAGTAATGGGTGCTTACTCAGTCGATGATATTGATGGTAAGATTGGTAGAGACAAGCTATCCGATAGTATAAAGGAAGCAATCAATCTGAAGTTAGTGGATCTCGAGGGCTTTGGTGGCGTTGAGGGCGTTCATTTTACCTCGTTTGTACTTCAATAAAAGGCCGCATTTAAATGGTTGGTTCGCGAAAACTTTCAAATGATGAAGTTGAAGCTCTCTTAGGGGGGCTTGGAACTGATGCGGTGGCGGCAGATACGCCTACTGTTTTTGATACGACGGCTGTGCGAGATTTCGATTTTGGATCAGAAGACCTGTCGCTATTGGGCGATTACTATGCCTTGAGAATGGTTAACGAAAAAATCTGTCGATTTACGCGATCGGTTTTCCTTCCAATGTTGCGGATAATGCCTCGTATTTCATCCTTCCCTCCAGAAGTTAAATCATTTGATGAATATGTTGAGGGTTGCGATAATTTTGTTAGTGTCACCACAAATAGACTGGACGAGCTTAGAGGAAACTCTCTATTAGTTTTACAATCTTCGTTCATCTCAATTTTAACAAACTCTTACTATGGCGGCTCAAAGATTAAAGCTCTGCATCAGGCTAAGGGTGAGTTCACAGCTACAGAGCAACGGATTATTCAAATCATCACTGATGGAATGAACCGTGCTATGGAAAATGCTTGGAAAGATCTTTTTATTACGAGCTTTGAACCTTTGTCACGAGAAGAGAACATACA
Organism: Planktomarina sp.; assembly: GCA_028822275.1. Classification (GTDB taxonomy): domain Bacteria; phylum Pseudomonadota; class Alphaproteobacteria; order Rhodobacterales; family Rhodobacteraceae; genus Planktomarina. Next base: position 2,809 of record JAPKEA010000183.1, read on the forward strand.
GTTTGTATCATTTGTTGATGGCGCAGACACCGTAATAGTTTGTTCGTTTATGGTTCAGATGCCAGATGCGGAGCCGGCAAGCTTTGATGTTTTGTACCCACTTCAAACACTAAAGCCAATTTCTTCTCAGTTGAGGTCCCGAGTCCAAAATGAATTTGCACAAGACGACCGCACTTGGAAAGAAAAATTAGAACAGGCTGTCTTGTCAATTAACCTACCACTCTCTGCCGAGCTAACTAAGTCTAAAGCCAGCCTAGGACGTCTGATGAAGAGTTCTGTTGGGGACACGTTTCCAATTTCTATGCCAGAAAATATTACAATTAAAGTGTCTGGAGAGCCCGTCTATAAGGCTGAAATTGGTAAATTAGGTGGAAATGCAGCGGTATCGATGACTAAACGAATTTCACTAAAAAAGGACAAATAAAATGGCTGAAAAAAAAACAGCAGCTGAAGATACCAAAACAAAGCATGTGGGTATTGAAAACCTCAAGGTTTTAGAAAATATTGATGTCGAGTTGACGGTAGAAGTCGGCCGTACAGAAATTACGATACGTGATTTACTAAGGCTGAATGAGGGCTCAGTTGTGGAGCTTGATCGACTGGCGGGCGATCCTCTCGATATCTTAGTCAATAATACAAAGATAGCTAAGGGTGAGGTCGTGATGATAGGTGAGCGTTTTGGCATTAGATTTGGAGAAATTGTTGACCCGGAGAAGCGGATGGAAAGCATCTAAGTTATCCTGGAGTTTCAAATTATTGACGCAGCCTTAATTATTTTTTAAATTATTGAAATAAAATGATTTAATGGGAATGGCACCTGCCTTGCACAGTGACCTGTAAGGAGCGGTTACATGCCTGATTTTGACGTTAGCAAGATAATATTAGTTTTAGTGTTTTTGGGATTACTTGTCAGTGTGCAGGTGATCCTAAAGCGCAGGAAATTCTTTGGGGTTTCTGTCGGCAAGACAATTTCTTGGCCACTCAAAGTATCCAGCACCCTGCCTGTTTCTAAATTTGCATCGGCAACAGTGATCGAGTGCGCTGAGCTATCATTTCTGGTGGTATCCGGCAAAAATGGAAGTCCAGCTATCATTGAGTTGCCAGCAAAGGAACATATTTCAGCGTCAGAAGATTTGCATGTAGGGCGTGAAAATTGATGAGATGCCTTAAACTACACGCACTAATTCTGCTCATAACTAATCTGGTGGCGTCGGTGGCGTTTTCCCAAGATGCTAGTGTGCTTGGGCTACCTGCTTTGACCTCCACCGTTGGCGAAAATGGTGAGGCCTCATATTCGCTTTCATTGCAGATTTTAGTACTGATGACAGTCCTGACTGTTGTCCCGTCGATTGTGTTAGGAATGACCGCATTTACCCGTGTAATCATAGTTCTATCGATATTGCGGCAGGCGCTGGGCACTCAGCAGACCCCCCCAAATCAAGTTTTGATAGCCATAGCACTCTTCATAACTTTTTATGTGATGAGCCCAATTTTTGAGATTATTTACGAAACGGCAGTAAATCCATATCTGGAAGGCACCCTATCAGCGCAACTAGCTTTATCTAATGCAACAGATTTGTTGAAAGAATTTATGGTGGCAAATACGCGTTCTGACACAATGAATATGTTTGCAGAGATGGCTGGTGTTGGACCTTTTGAAAATACTCAGGCTATTCCGCTATCAATAGTTTTGCCTTCATTTATAACTTCTGAGTTGAAAACAGCTTTTGAAATTGGATTTCTAATATTTCTACCCTTTTTGGTGATTGATTTCGTTATCGCCTCCATATTGATGTCCCTCGGAATGATGATGCTTTCGCCCATGCTGATCTCCCTCCCTTTTAAGTTGTTACTATTTGTATTGGTTGATGGCTGGGCCATGATGATAGGATCACTAGCCTCTACATTTGTAGTGGGATAGCGCCATGATTTTTGATCAAAACGTTCAATATCTTAGTATGGCTTTTTGGCAGATTATCCTTGTGGCAGGCCCCATTCTTGTAGTGGCTTTATCAGTTGGCTTGTTCATTGGCCTGATCCAGGCTGCGACTTCAATTAATGAGATGACACTAAGCTTTGTCCCTAAATTATTTATCGTTTTATTAGCAATGTCGTTGATGGCTACTTTTACTATCACCCAAATGACAGATTATTTTGCCTATATTTTTGATGAAATTTCCAGAAAGGGGCTCTGATTTGTTACCGATAGTTAATGAATTAGGGGCTCTACCAGGGCTTGAATTACAAGAATTATTTACTTTTTTAATTTTGTTATTGATTGCCTCCTTAAGAGTAGGTGCATTTTTAATTTCGGCCCCCTTTTTTGGGGGTAGAATGGTGCCCCTACAAATAAGAATTGTATTTTCATTTTGCTTAGGCTTCTGGGTACTGGGCACCTTGGACTTTCCGGACCAAAGTGTCTTACTTGGGCCAAAATTGATTTTAATAATTATGCAGGAACTATTTATTGGACTGACTGTGGGCTTAGTTCTGACTATTGGTTTTGCAGCTGTAAGTTTGGCTGGAGAAAAAATTGCCGCTACATCAGGGCTGGCATTTGCCGCGACAGTCGATCCTACTGCCGGTGGCCAGTCGCCCGTCATAAGTCAAATTTTCTATCTATTTTTAATAGTAACCTTTTTTGCGCTTAATGGACATTTAGTAGTTCTTGGAATGCTTTACAAAAGCTTCGAATATTACCCACTTGGGGAATTCACAACATATGGTGACTTAGTAAGCGCTGGCCTCAGTGCTAGCGAAATATTGTTTAAAGCGGCAGCAATTATAATGTTGCCGGTCGTGGCTGTGTTGCTGTTAGTTAATGTAGCAGTTGGTTTTATTACTAAGTCAGCCCCTACACTAAATTTATTTTCTTTTGGC
>JAPKEA010000008.1 GCA_028822275.1 Planktomarina sp.
GGTCACTCCCAAATCTTGGAGTGCTTTTAAATGCTCAGTTGTTGGATAACCGGCATTTTTCTCCCACCCATAGCCAGGATAGTGTTGCGCTAAATCACTCATCACCAAATCACGTTTTACTTTTGCCACTATTGAGGCAGCCGCAATCGACAGAGATCGAGCATCTCCTTTGATCACTGCAGTGGCGGGTATTCTGAGGTCTTGGGGAATTAAATTGCCATCAACTAACACATAATCTGGTTTTTTTTTGAGGCCTGCAACAGCACGGACCATTGCCAAATGCGACGCTTGCAAAATGTTAATCTGTTCTATTTCCCGTTCTGAGGCGCTCGCGATGGAGATGTCAGCGTACTCAAGTATCGATTCCAAAACAGAATTACGATTTTTAGCAGATAGCTTTTTGCTATCATTAAGTCCCGTCGGAATTTTTCCTGGGCCCAAGATAACGGCTGCGGCATAAACAGGACCTGCCAGAGGGCCTCGGCCGACCTCATCAACACCTGCAACATTCTGGTACCCTTGTTTATGCAGCTTGGTTTCAAATTCAAAATTTGGTAAATTAATCATGTGCTAATAAGTAACTAAATATTCCCATATAAAAAAGGGGAGAACGAAGTTCATATCAAAAAACGTATTTTACCCATTAGATCAGCTGGTAAGCCAAATTAAATAGGCTACCTGATTCATTAATAAATGAATTGATAGCCGCGGTGATTTAGGCACCTTGTTTTGTAGACTCGGATTATGTGGCCGTTTGTTTTTTGCAATTTGAGCATACATTTACGTGGCAAGTAATCCACGAAACCATAACGCTTTCTAAGGCATTTTTTGGAAACAATCCGTATAATTCTGTTGTATGTACGGATCTTTTTTTTGCACGCTTTTGGCAAAAGCTTTGGGTTTTTAGTTAAAGGTTCTTGTTCATGGTTTATAGGCTTTCTGACTTTTGGCGAGGGGTCATCTTTTTCACTGAAGGCTTGGCTCAAAATCATTAGGCTCACTGCTCCGAACAGAAACTTGCCTAAGGCATCGTCGTTATTTGCTGCTACGGGTGTAGCGCTGAGCCCAGCAATAGTGATTGCGCTGATGAGAGAGGCTTTGATAAGGTAGGATTGCACAGAGTGTTCCTTTCGTGCTGTGTTTGGCTTTCGTGCAATTACCTTCGGTGGGTTTCGAAACGATAAGCAATATCAAGCGAACGTTATGCAATTGTGTGGCTTTGCTATTGAATAACATAAGGAAAAACGGCACTTTTAAATTATGAGATATATTATCATAATGTGCGCCACTTTCCTGGCAACCGCTGTGCAAGCATTTTGCTTTGTCGACTATAAGGCAAAGCAAGATGATCCACTTAAACTACACTACGGTGTAATGGAATTGATGGATCAGCAGTGTAGTTTTGAGGAAGCCCAAAAGGTTGTTGCGCAAAGATTGTTGCTGCAAGGTTGGACTTTGCTTAATTTGTTGTCAGTATCGGCTTTGAACCCAACACCTCAACAGAAAGCAAACGCTGGTGAAAATTTCCTCCGCTACTGAGACACGTAAAACCACCCGTTTAATTATTTTTGGTGGATTAGTGGTAATAATTGGCATTTTGACTGTAACCGGGGTCTGGTTGCTTTGGACATTGCCTGATGCCAATGCATTCAATGTCAGAGTAGAACAGATTTTTGTTCGTAACGATGCCTTGACTAGTCAAAATGAAATTAATTTGCTTGAGATATTGGCCCAGTCTGGCACTGCCTTTTCTGATACATTAGCAAGTTACCGGATGGTGATTTTTGTCCTGATGCTGATGGCCACCTCGCTGCTGGCGGCGGCGCTCGCTTTTTTGGGAATGCTTTTGCTGCTTGATCGACGTATGGCAAAGATTGAATCTTCTGGTATTCAGGTGTCTTCATTACTTATAAGCAGAGATGAAAACCTTGTGATTTTGAACAATATGGAATTTCAGCTGACACCAGCTGCAATTGAAACGTTCTCAGTTCTTGCTGAAGCTCGAATGGATGGCGATGTTCTGAGTGGCGCTGAGCTTGAAGCTATGATTGTTGGTAAACCAACTGCTGATTGTGATGAGGCTGCAGGTGCCACTCGCATTAAACGTTTGCGGGACAGCTTGGGCAATCAGATGGTCAGTGCTCTGTTAATTAAAAATATTGCACGCCGGGGTTATGTGCTTGCGATAGATAAAGATGTCATTGAAATGATTTGATGTCGCAATCTATTGGCGAATACCGCACATCCAGTATAGTTATTATAGGCCTATTTAGACCGGAGCACAAACATGACATTTACTATCGCCACTTGGAATATCAATTCGATAAGATTGCGCGAATCTATCGTTCTGGACTTGCTACGAAATGATGCTCCTGATGTTTTGTGTTTACAGGAGTGTAAAAGCCCGGTTGATCTGATTCCGACACAAGGATTTGTGGCGTTGGGTTACTCCCACATGGTAGCACGCGGACAAAAGGGCTATAATGGCGTCGCGATCTTGTCAAAAATCCCGCTCGATGATTGTGGTGGGTTGGATCTTGCAAATTTGGGGCACGCAAGGCATGTGGCGGCCCGTTTGCCGAACGGAGTTATGATCCATAACCACTATGTCCCTGCAGGCGGTGACGTGGCCGATCGTGAAAAGAACGAAAAATTTGGTCAGAAATTAGATTACTTGACAGAGTTACGTGATAGTTTTTCAGCAGAAAAACCCCACCGAGCTATTCTGGTGGGTGACCTTAATATTGCTCCTAGGCAGGATGATGTTTGGGATCATAAAAAGCTTCTAAAAGTTGTTAGTCACACGCCGATTGAGGTAGAACATTTTAATCAAGTTATGGAGGCTGGGGATTGGGTGGATGTAACCCGCCAAGATATTCCGGAAGGTTTATTATATAGCTGGTGGTCATATCGCGCTAAAGATTGGGATCAGGCGGACAAAGGTCGCCGTTTAGACCATATCTGGGCCACTTCAGATATTTCAAAGAGCGCACATTCAAGCCGGGTTCTGCGTGCTGCGCGCGGATGGGAAAGGCCGTCAGATCACGCCCCAGTCTTTGCAACGTTTGATATCTAAATACCTCTTGGCAAAGAAAGCTTTGGACCTCATATAGTGCATAACACAAAAGGAAATTATTATGATGGAATTGAACGCAACACCCGCGCCTTCAGCAGACTCGATCAAAGATGTATCAGAGCAGACCTTCTTACAGGACGTTATCGAAATGTCGCAAACTGTTCCGGTGATTGTAGATTTTTGGGCTCCGTGGTGCGGCCCTTGTAAAACACTTGGACCTGCGCTTGAGGCGGCTGTAAAGGCGGCCGGTGGCGCTGTTAAAATGGTTAAAGTTGATGTGGACCAAAACCAAGGAATTGCTGGTCAGTTGCAAATTAAAACCGTCCCAACAGTCTACGCATTTTGGCAAGGGAAACCGGTTGATGGTTTTCAGGGTGCCGTACAAGGATCAGAAATTCAGGCCTTTGTCGATAGGGTCACCGAGTTGGGCGGCGGCGTTGAGGATTCGGGTTTGGCAGACGCTATCATCGCGGCTGAAGAGATGCTGGTGGCGGGAGAGGCGGCGGATGCCGCACAAACTTTTGCGGCAATTTTGGAAGAGGATATGGTAAATGTTGCAGCCTATGCAGGGCTTGTAAAGTCACATCTTGCTTTGAGTGATCTAGAGCAAGCAGAAGCTATTTTAAACGGGGCTCCTTCCGAAATTAGTGATTTGCCTGAGCTCGAAGCGGCTCACGCGCAGCTGGAACTGGCCAAGCAAGCTACAAATGTAGGTCCGTTGGCTGATTTACAAGCGGCGGTAGAGGCGAATGGAGATGACAATCAAGCCCGTTTTGATTTGGCAACGGCAATGCATGCAGCAGATGATGCAGCGGGTGCGGTTGAGCAATTATTGGAGCTATTCCGCCGGGATCAAAGCTGGAACGATGGTGCAGCAAAGGCTCAGCTGTTCACTGTTTTTGACGCTTTGCCAGCTAATGACCCTACTGTGCTTAACGGACGCCGTAAATTATCATCATTAATATTTGCATGATGTGTGATCTGCTCTAAATAAGTGACATGAACTTAAAATACGACATGCCCGACGTCATCCCAGTGTTCCCTTTGCCGGGAGCACTGCTTTTGCCACGATCAAAGCTTCCTTTGCACATTTTTGAGCCACGCTATCTCAGCATGGTTGAAGACTGCATGAAGACGCGCAGTCGGTTCATTGGAATGGTTCAGCCTTATGCTGCTCGGGGTGGAGATATGGTCTTGCATTCAATCGGATGTGCTGGCCGCTTGACACAAATTTCTGAAACTGATGATGGCCGTTATATGGTTACCCTCACCGGAATGAGTCGCTTTCGAGTAAAGGAAGAGGTTGAGGGCTTTCCTGCCTATCGCCGGTGCCATGTAACTTGGGATGGGTTTGAGAATGACCTAGGCGATACCGAACAGGACGCTTATTTTGACCGTCCAAAATTTTTGGTAAATTTAAAAAAATACTTTGAAGGTCAGCAACTTTCAACGGATTGGGAAACTATGAAGGAAGCTGAAGACGAATTATTGATCAATTCATTGTCGATGATGTGCCCTTTTGAACCTGAAGACAAACAAGCACTTTTGGAAGCACCAAGCCTTTCTACACGGCGTGAAACCTTGGCTACGTTAATCGAGTTTGCATTGCGTGGTGGATCGGAGGAGATACCAGTACAGTGAATAATATGGATCGTAAAATGCTAGAGTCTCTGATTTGTCCCCAAACGGGTGGACCCCTGACATATAATGCTGCTGAACAAGAATTAGTCTGTAAATCTGCTCACTTAGCTTACCCTATTAGAGAAGGCATCCCGATCATGTTGGTTAGTGAGGCGCGAGAAGTCGAGTAAATTACTAACCGGTATTTAAAGCCTGCTACCCTGCATAAGTTTAGGCACTTCCCCGGCTTTACCTGCTGCATTAGCAACAAAAACGCGTCGGATCGAATGAGAATTGTTTATTAAACCCATGCCGAGATCACGCAGCCCACGACTTATTGGGTTATTGTTTGAAAATAATCTATTAAATCCATTTGTCGCTAGGGATAAAATAGCGTTGTCGAAACGGCGCCAACGTTGATATTCTTCAAGTGCAGTTTGAACCCCGAGATCTTGACCGCGCCGTCGGGCATTGCACAAGACTTCTGCCAATGCGGCAACATCTTTAAACCCAGCATTCAATCCTTGGCCTGCGATAGGGTGTACCGCGTGGGCGGCGTCTCCTACTAAAGCAAGCCGTTGGCTGATCATGCTGTACGTTGTTGATAGGCTAAGAGGATAAGTATAGCGGTTACCGGCCAGTGATATATTACCTAAGAAGTTTCCAAACCGCGGTTGTAGGATTTCAAGGTACGCTGCATCATCTAAGGCATTAATGGCTTGTGCGGTCTCAGTTTTTTCTGTCCATACAATACCGCTTCGGTTGCCAGAAAGAGGCAAGATGGCAAGTGGGCCTGCAGACATAAAGTATTGGTATGCGATGTTATTATGGGGTTTTTCATGTTGAATTGCGCAGACCAAAGATGATTGTTCGTAAGCCCACCCCGCACGGGTGATACCGGCATCCTTTGCAATCTGAGAGGCGCGACCATCCGCACCGACCAACAACGTGGCCTGAAGGCAACTTTTGTCGCCTAAGGTCACTGATACCTGCGCAGATTCTATATCATGACTTATAATATTTTCTGAGGGAAGGTGAGTAACTGATGATCGTTTGATGGCATCAAACAATGCCAATCGCAAGTGACGGTCCTCAACGACGTAACCCATTGGACCTTCTGACATATCTTCCTGCCTAAATTCCATCATAAAGGGGGACGGGGCAGCACCAGCTTGCCCATCTGTGACTTTAATCTCAAGCATTGGCTCGGCATCACGTGCTAAGCTGGGCCAAATATCCAATACTGAAAGCATTTTCTGACTGGCTGCGGAAAGTGCGTAGGAGCGACCGTCAAAAGTGGAAAGTTTCATAGAAGCAGTTGTTTGGCGATCTATCACAGCGGTACATATCCCAACCTGATCCAATGCCAATGCCAAAGTAAGACCGTTCAAGCCACCGCCTGCTATTATCACTTCATAATCCATAAAACAGACATGGGGTAGAGAAGGGATATTGTCGAGGGGGTGCGACATCGCTAGCGTGGCATTACTAATTGGAGGAATGTCGATGAAAAGATGGTTGGCTATGAGCGCAGCGAGCCTTGGTCGTGGGATTGAAAGTGGTAATATTGACCCGGTTACTTTAACGCAAACATATCTTGATGCTATTGATGTACACCCGTTTCGAGATCGAATTTATACTATGGTTACACCTGAACGTGCGTTAGCTGAGGCCGGCGCCGCAGCTGATAGGGCAAAGCATGGGCAACGTAAATCTGCCTTGGATGGTGTGCCAGTTTCTTGGAAAGACCTATTCGACACTGCGGGCATTTTGACAGAGGGTGGCAGTAAACTTCTAAAGGGCCGTGTGCCAGAGGCAGATTGTGAAGTGCTCAAGACTGCGACTGCACTTGGCCTTGTATGCCTAGGTAAAACACATCTTTCTGAATTAGCTTTTTCTGGCCTGGGTTTTAATCCGTCTACAGCTACATCTCCTTGTGTTAACGATCATGCAGCAGTTTCAGGAGGTTCCTCATCGGGAGCGGCTGCCTCTGTGGCTTTCGGATTAGCGCCATTAGCTATTGGATCAGATACTGGTGGGTCTGTTCGCGTTCCAGCGGCTTGGAATGATTTGGTTGGTTTGAAAACCACCTCTGGTCGTTTGTCTCTATTAGGTGTGATTCCACTCTGCGCAAGATTTGATACAGTAGGCCCTTTATGCCGATCTGTTGAGGATGCAGCATTAGGATTAGCAGTGCTTGAAGGTAGTGGTGTTGTCGACTTAACTAATGCTACACTTAAGGGACGAAGATTTGCAGTTTGTGATTTTTCCTCAACCAAAGATGTCCGTGAAGAGCCTAAGGTGGCGTTTGAGAATACGTTGGGTAAGCTTCGTAAAATGGGAGCTACGGTTGATAGAGTTTCAATTCCTCAGGTTATCCCAGCACTTGACTTATCTGGACTGCTCTTTTCGCCCGAAGCCTACGGAACATGGAAGGATGTTATTGAGGCCAATCCTGATGCAATGTTTGAAGAAATTCTTTCGCGCTTTCGCAGCGGTGCCAATGTTTCTGCTCCAGAGTATGTGGCCGCATGGCAGCAGTTAGATCAGCTTAGATTAGGCTATTATGAGATTACGTCTGGTTATGACGCAGTGCTATTACCGAGTTCGCCAATTTTACCACCAAACATCGATCGTTTAACGAAGGACCATGATTATTACGTCACAGAAAATATACTCGCCCTACGCAACACTCGGGTTGGAAATTTGATGGGTTCGTGTAGTTTAACGCTGCCCACAGGTTTTCTATCTTGTGGTCTCATGATGTTATGTCCGCCGATGCAAGAACATAAATTATTACGTTTGGGCGCTGCTGTAGAAAATGCTTTAGCCTGATTGATATTTTCAATTTGTCGTTATCAGTGACGTGGCCTAAATCTGATTGTGACTGAAAAGGACTGAAAAATGTTTCCCACCCGATTTGACGCCCTGCCCACAGCTACTTGGCCTCGATTACGGTCCTTACTGGATGGACATGATCCTGGTGGTGACATTATTAATATGGCCATTGGTGAACCTAAGCATAAATTTCCAGATTGGGTTGGTCCAACACTGAATGAAGCTTTGTCAGGGTTCAACAGCTACCCTGAAAATAATGGCACTTTGGAATTGCGGAGTGCTATAGTTGGTTTTTTAAATCGTCGTTACGGTATTTTGATGGCAATTGATACCGAAATTATGGTGCTGAATGGAACGCGTGAGGGACTGTTCAATGCAGTTGTGGCACTTTGCCCTTCGGGGTCAAAAGTCTTGATCCCCAACCCATTTTACCAGGTTTATACAGTCGCCGCCATGTCGGTTGGCGCAGAGTCTATTTACCTACCCGCCACTTTGGAAACGGGTTTCCTGCCAGATCTGGACTTATTAGACCCTGGTGATTTGGATCAGACTTCAGCCTTTTTCTTATGCTCACCGTCAAACCCGCAAGGTGCTGTTGCTAGCTTGTCTTATTGGCAGCGCCTGATTGCATTAGCTGAAAAGCACGATTTCAAAATTTTTGCTGATGAGTGTTATAGCGAGATTTATCGTAATGCGCCGCCGCCAGGCGCTTTGGAGGTTGTGGCCCAAATGGGAGCAGATCCTGAGCGTGTCGTCGCATTTCATTCTCTTTCGAAGAGATCAAACTTACCAGGTTTACGGTCTGGGTTTGTGGCATCAGGGCCAAATAATATAGCGCGTATAAAACAGTTGCGTGCCTATGCTGGTTGTCCTGTAGCGGGACCAATACAACATGTTTCCGCAAAGATTTGGGCTGATGATGAACATGTTTCGATCAGCAGAAAACTCTATTGTGGCAAATTTGAGGCAGCTGACCGTATTTTTGCAGAAATTAATGCATATAAGTCCCCGGAAGCAGGTTTTTTCTTGTGGTTACCTGTCGAAAATGACGAAAATGCAGCATTAAAACTGTGGACCGAAAAAGGGGTGCGGGTGCTACCAGGAACATATTTGGGGCAAGTCGCAAACGAGCAGAACCCTGGGTCTTGTTACGTCCGAGTTGCCTTGGTGGCTCCAATAGAAGAAACGCAGCGTGGATTAAGTATTATTCGCGACTGTTTGTATAAATAATTTTGAGGTTTACATGGCTCACCCAACCCGCGGACGTGATCCGCTTTTGGATGCATCAACACAAGCGTTCCTAGAGCGAAGAGGCCAAGAAGCATTTGGTCTACTTTTGTTTTTTGTTGGTCTTTTTTTATCAATTGTCATAGCTAGCTATTCTGCGGAAGATGCTGCTTGGGTAGCCACAGGTACGCGTGAACTATCAAACATTGCTGGACCGCTTGGCGTTGCAATTTCGACACCGCTCATAAAAATTATGGGGTACGGTGGTTGGGGTTTGCCCATAGTTTTTCTTGCGTGGGGCCTACGGCTTATGGCTCATCGTGGGAGTGAGCGTATGTTAACTCGTATAATTTATGCTCCAATATTTTGGGCTTTCGTATCTATTTATGCTGCTACACTTACGCCTGTTTCTGGTTGGCTGCATAGTTTTTCTATGGGTGGCCTGTTTGGTGACACTGTCCTGTTTATGATTCTTCAAATTTTGCCAGGTTCAGCGGCATTTGGAGCAAACGCTGTCGCTCTAGTATTAGGGATATTGGTCATTATTTTAGGTTTTTATGTTGCTGGCATTATTCCGAGTGAAATCAAGTTAATATTCCATGGCATGAATTTGGCTTTAAATGCATTAGTTGTAATTATTGGCGCAAAGCTGAGGGCGCGTTCTGAGTTAAAAGCTGAAGCTTCCATAAATTATGTTGAAAAACGTCAAGTGCAGCCGGGTTTTTACAGCATGACCGTTGAGCCAAATATTACCTCTGCTAAAGAGTCCGCAAGGGTCGCTTCTGTAATAAGGGAAAACCCCGTAATGCCGGTTAATTTTGGTGATGATGTGTCTCCGCCGGTATCGAAGTCGCTGTTTGCGCGTGTTCCTGCGCTTTTGAAGCGGAACGGAGCACTAGAAAAAGTTTCCCCAATTATTAACAAGGGGGATAGTACTAATACCAGCATTGAAGAAGATAGAATTCGTGGCAAGATTGCAGATGCGATTCGAGCACGGGCGCCACAGCCCACTCTGACTGCGGATGGAAAATTGCCGATTGTCACTGAGAAACAGGGACGTCCTATGTCTCCGCGGCCCATAGTTTTAGAGCGTGAAGCTTATGATTTAATTGATGAAAAAGATAATTCTTATGTCTTAGAGGATGGTACGACCAGGTTTAACCATGAAACCCACAGCCATTTTAGCGAAACTCCAATGATGGCTCCCGTGAAACAGGTGGTACAACATCCGTTAAAGAGGGCCATTCAACAGTCGTCTCAGGCGAAAGCAGAACTCCAACCTAAGCTTCAATTTGAGCCGACTGCTGGTGTACCGAACTTTGAAATGCCGCCTTTGAGCCTTTTGATGAACCCTGAATCGATTGAGCGTCATGTGTTGAGTGACGACGCTTTGGAAAGTAATGCCCGCATGCTGGAAAGTGTTCTGGACGATTACGGTGTGAAAGGTGAAATTGTTAGTGTGCGTCCAGGTCCGGTTGTGACGATGTATGAGCTCGAGCCTGCACCGGGCTTGAAAGCCAGTCGAGTCATTGGCCTAGCAGATGACATCGCACGCTCCATGTCAGCATTGTCTGCACGTGTGAGTACCCTACCAGGGCGTTCAGTTATTGGGATCGAGCTACCGAATGAAAATCGTGAAATGTGCGCCTTAAGAGAAATTCTCTCAGCGCGCGATTTTGGCGACGCTAATATGCAACTGCCACTTGCATTGGGCAAAGATATTGGCGGTGAGCCTATTGTTGTCAACCTTGCAAAGATGCCTCACCTGTTAATAGCGGGTACAACAGGCTCTGGTAAATCAGTGGCAATCAACACAATGATTCTTTCGTTACTTTATAGATTGAGTCCAGAAGAATGTCGGATGATCATGATCGATCCTAAGATGCTTGAATTGAGTGTTTACGATGGTATCCCACACTTATTAAGTCCTGTCGTTACGGATCCAAAGAAGGCAGTGGTTGCTTTGAAATGGGCAGTTGGTGAGATGGAAGACCGGTATCGCAAGATGTCGAAAATGGGTGTTAGAAATATTGATGGTTATAATAGCCGTGTAAAAGACGCTATATCCAAAGGTGAATTGTTTAACCGTACGGTCCAGACTGGGTTTGACGATGCGACTGGTGAGCCCTTATTCGAGACCGAAGAGTTTGCCCCTGAAACGTTGCCCTACATTGTGGTTATCGTTGACGAGATGGCTGATCTTATGATGGTCGCGGGTAAGGAAATCGAAGCTTGCATTCAACGTCTTGCACAGATGGCTCGTGCGTCTGGTATTCACATTATTATGGCCACTCAGAGACCGTCGGTTGATGTGATTACTGGGACCATCAAGGCCAACTTTCCAACAAGAATTTCATTCCAGGTCACATCAAAAGTTGATAGCCGTACGATCCTAGGAGAAATGGGGGCTGAGCAGCTTTTGGGGATGGGCGACATGCTTTATATGGCTGGTGGTGGCAAGATCACGCGAGTTCATGGACCATTTTGCTCAGATGAGGAAGTGGAAGAGGTGGTCAACCATCTTAAGAAATTTGGTCCACCAAATTACCTTTCAGGCGTTGTAGAGGGCCCTTCTGATGACAAAGAAAGCAGCATTGATGCGGTTCTCGGACTAGGTGGAAACTCTGATACGGAAGATGCTTTGTATGACACCGCTGTGCAGATTGTGATTAAGGATCGTAAGTGCTCGACCAGCTATATTCAGCGAAAATTGGCGATTGGATATAACAAAGCGGCGCGTTTGGTAGAACAAATGGAAGATAATGGTCTGGTAAGCTCGGCTAATCATGTTGGAAAACGTGAAATACTGGTCCCGGAGCGAGGCTAGCTAGGAACCGCTCATTAGCTGTGATTTGATAATTTTTAGATAACTTAGGCTTTTTGTGTTGGGTAAAAGTAAGTTAGATACAGGGAATGAAATATATTTTATTCCTTTTAATAATTCTCGCAGTACCTGCCCATGCTGAAAAAATTAGTTTGGCTCAGATATCGTCTTATCTCAACAAACTTGGCACTGCTGAAGCAAATTTTACCCAATTTAATGATGACAAAAGTATTTCAACAGGAAAATTGATCATTAAGCGACCAGGCCGTATTCGGTTCGAATATGATCTTCCCAGCCTTGCCTTGGTTGTTGTTGGGGGTGGCCAAGTCGCTGTTTTTGACCCCAAAGCAAACGAGGGGCCAACTCGGTTCCCTTTAAGCCAAACCCCCCTGAAAATTATTTTAGAGAATAAAGTTGATTTGGGGCAAGAAGATATGGTTGTTGGTCATATGGCAGATGGTTTGAGTACCATTTTGATACTACAAGATCCAAAGCATCCAAATCGTGGGGCTATTCAGCTGATCTTTTCGGAAAACCCAATAAAGTTGAGACAGTGGATTGTTGACGACAATGAGGGCAATGTTACGAAAGTTATTATTGAAGATTGGACTGAAGGTCAGCGCATATCGAACGTTCTATTCAATATTCAAGCGGAGATGCAAAAACGTGCCCGATAGTATGTAGCTCTTTTTAAATTTTTCGGCATTTCTTAAGTTGTGCGTGATACATTACGGCACGATCTTGAAGTTTGTTTGCTATATTTAGCAGCCATTTTTTAGACCGATAACTGCCGCGTTTATACCCTGTATGGCCCTCATGATAAGCGATATACTGATTACGAGTATCTGACATTGATAGACCCAACTTTTTCTTAGATCTATCCATATACCAGCCCATAAAATCTGATGCGTCACGAATGCTAGTGCGGCGCGCTCCCCATCTTCGTGCTTGTTTTCTGTATTCTTTCCAAGTGCCATCAAGTGCTTGGGCGTATCCGTACGCTGAGCTCTGACGTCCTCTTGGGATGATCCCGAATAAGTATTTACGGGGTGTCTGCGCTCGGGCCTTGAACTTACTTTCTTGCCAGATCATCGACATCTGCACAGCGATAGGCACCCCATACTTGCGTTCTGTGGCCTTAAAGGCAGAAAGAAACCTTGGTCTCTCATCCAGAATAGCACACGCATTATTTAAAGATCGTGGCGCGTTGGCGTTGCTACCAAAGCTTGCACACCCTGCCAACAAGGTTATCAAAACAATGGCACGAATAAGACTGCTCATTTCGTTACTCAATTTTTTATTAGTATTATTATTGTGTTATTTTTTCTAAAAAACTATATCAATTCGGATGGAGTTGCAATTCGACTGCTTACCTTTTTGGAAAGGTTTCGGGAAAAGTTACCAGCCAGTTAAAGTTATTTTCAAATTTTTTTGTAGCATGGACACTGTGGCGCAAAATAAGTTAATTGATTTAGAGGGGGTGTGTTGAGTGGAAGCGCAAGCTAAATATCATTTGGGTCAAGTGGTCCGTCACAAAAAATATCCGTTTCGTGGTGTGATTTTCGATGTTGATCCTGAATTTTCAAACACTGAAGAATGGTATAATTCTATTCCGGAAGACACGCGACCCGTACGAGATCAACCTTACTATCACCTCTTTGCTGAGAACGATCAGAGTTACTATATAGCCTATGTTTCCGAGCAAAATTTAGTTGTTGATAGTTCAGGTGAACCTGTCGATCATCCAGATGTTCTAGATATTTTTGGTCCATTTCAAGATGGAGCGTATCCCCTTCATTTTCAAATGAATTGAGGGCTCCAGTTCAATAGCCCAAAGCGCACCCATCTTTTCGTGGGTCGGAGGCCCCTTTCAGAACCCCGTCTTCTTGTATTAAGATTGATTGAGCGCCCCCGATTGGTCCGTCTGCTATCTCCACTTTGTGGCCCATTTCTGATAGGCTTTGACGGACGCTACTGCTGTATCCCCGTTCAACTTTCATCACACCATTTTCTGAAAAACATCTTGGTGCATCTATAGCTGCTTGATTGTCCATTCCAAAATCTACCATGTTTGAAAGGAACCTAGCATGTCCATTGGGTTGATAGGCCCCACCCATAACTCCAAATGGCATAATCATGTGGTCGTTTTTTGATAACATGCCAGGTATGATTGTGTGCATCGGTCTTTTACCACCCGCCAACTCGTTTGGGTGACCTTGCTGCAAACTGAAACCTGCACCTCGATTTTGGAATAATACACCATAAGTATTTGATGCGAGACCGGATCCAAACGAATGGAAGATGGAATAGATCAGAGAAACAGACATGCGGTTTTTATCGACCACAGTGATGTAAACAGTGTCTTTGTGCACGGCTTCAGAAATGGCGCCTGGATTTATTATTGCGCGTGCAGGGTTCACGAGTGCGGCTAGCTGGTTGGCTGTTTCTGGAGCAAGCATGTGGGCTATGCGAGTAACATAATCAGGATCGGCAAGAAACCGGTTGCGGGCGTCATAAGCTAGCTTGGCGATTTCGGCCTCGATATGTGCCCGTTCGGCGCCCATTGGGTCCATTTTTTCAAAATCGAAATGTCTCATCATGTTAAGCATGAGTAGTGCCGTTGCGCCTTGTCCGTTGGCAGGGTGCTCTATCATCTCGAGGCCCTTGTATTCGGTTTTCAAGGGATCCCCAAAGGTAGACTGGGTGTCAAAAAAATCATCCATAGTATGATTGCCGCCAAGAGCTTTGAGAGAATTAACCATATCCTCTGCGACTGTTCCTGTATAAAAGCCATTCCTACCGCTCTGGGCGATTTGTTCTAGCACTAGCGCTTGCTCAGGCGCTTTGAATAGCTGCCCTTCACGCGGTATTTTACCGTTGATTAGATACTTATCGCGAGCACTGCCCTGTAATGCATTCGCGCCCCCAGCCCAGTCGAATGCCACCCGGGGTGCAATAGGCACACCGGCGCGGGCATACCAAATGGCTGGGGCTAAGATGTCTGATAAATCTTGGCTTCCAAATTTTGAAATAAGAGAACAAAATCCATCTATAGCCCCAGGTGTTGTTATTGCGTCCACTGAGTGTAATGGAACTGTTTTGTGTCCTTTAGCCCTTACTGCTTCTGCTGTTGCTGCCTTAGGTGCGCGACCTGATCCATTAAGGCTGATGACATTGGATGTTTGATCCTGTTGAATTAAAGCAAACATATCGCCGCCCAGGCCAGTCATTTGTGGCTCACAAACCCCTAAAAGAACTGCACCGGCGACCGCTGCATCGGCGGCGTTGCCACCAGATTTTAAAATATCTATGGCGGTGGATGCTGCGAGAGGGTGTGATGTGGCGCACATTCCGTTCTCAGCAAAAACAGCAGAACGCCCAGGAAATTGAAAATCGCGCATTATTTAGTCAGCCTCAAAGTTATTAATTTGATGAAATCATACTGTATATCTGAGCTATTACGAGTGTGTTTTTTTCAGCCTAAGTTTACAAACTATGTTTCTCTGTCATGGATTGTGATGGTTAAATCCTTCCTAGTTTGTATAGTTTTCAATAAAGTAAGAAACTTCTTATACTTGAGTGTGAAAACGGCAATTTTAATAAGAAGTGAAGTAGATTAAAAATTACTAAAATGTCCCTTCTTACTTTTTTTAGCGTATTTAAGGGGTTTGAGGCCCTAATGGCATTTTTATCTGCAGGCCTTGTGCAAATTGTAAACAAGAAGGCATAAGTTATCTAAAATTATTGGTTGGGGCATTTCATGGAAACAGTTTATATTTTGGGTGCGGCTCGTACCCCTATGGGTGCAATGCAGGGCGTGCTTTCTAGCGCAAGTGCTAGTTATTTAGGAGGGGCTGCGATTGCCGCAGCAGTAGCGGAATCATCAGTGCAGGTGGCTCATATTGATGAGCTGCTGATGGGCTGTGTGCTTCCGGCGGGCCAAGGTCAAGCACCGGCACGTCAGGCCGGCTTTTTTGCAGGCCTGGGTGAAGATGTTCCCGCGACTACTATCAATAAAATGTGCGGGTCAGGGATGAAAGCCGCAATGATGGGGTTTGATCAGCTAGCATTGGGCGCCAGTCATATGATGGTTGTGGGTGGTATGGAAAGTATGACGCAAGCGCCTTATCTTTTACCTAAAATGCGAGATGGTGCGCGTATTGGGCATAGCCAGGTCAAAGACAGTATGTTTCTTGATGGTCTCGAAGATGCCTATGAAGAAGGCCGTCTGATGGGCAGTTTTGCAGAAGATTGTGCAACGCATTATCAATTCAGGCGTGAGGATCAAGATGCATACGCTTTGCGGTCTTTGGACCGGGCTAAAGCGGCTCAATCAAGTGGAGTATTTGCCCGTGAGATTTCGCCAGTTTTGTTAAAAACTCGTAAAGCTGAAGTGAAAGTTGTGGAGGATGAACAGCCGGGCAATGCACGGCCAGAAAAAATCCCCCTTCTAAAACCGGCCTTTCGTGAAGGTGGTACTGTAACAGCGGCTAATTCTTCGTCGATCTCGGACGGTGCTGCGGCCCTGGTTATTGCAAACACTAAAGCTGTAGAGACATTGGGTCTCTCACCACGTGCTAAAATTCTGGGCCATGCCAGCCATGCGCAGGCTCCAGGATGGTTTACGACAGCCCCCGTACCCGCAACAAAAAGGCTTTTAAAAAAATTGGGCTGGTCAGTATCTGACGTAGATCTCTGGGAGGTGAATGAAGCTTTTGCTGTCGTGCCGATGGCCTTTATGCATGAAATGAATCTTAACTCAGATATTGTGAATGTGAACGGAGGTGCTTGCGCTTTGGGCCATCCGATAGGCGCCTCTGGTTCTAGGATTATTGTTACCTTGCTAAATGCGCTTGAGACCCGGGGTTTGAAGCGAGGAATTGCTGCTATTTGCATTGGTGGTGGCGAAGGCACTGCCATTGCAATTGAGCTTTTTTAGGGGGCAGACCGGTGAATAAAGTTAATTATGCGCACCTCAGGAAAACCATTTCTAGCCTGACTGAGGGTGAGGAAGATGTTGTTTCACTTATGGCGACGGTGGTTTGTGAGCTTCATCATAGTGATCATCGTTTCAACTGGACTGGCTTTTACCGTGTAACAAGTCCGGGCATGTTGAAGATTGGACCATACCAAGGCAGTCATGGTTGCTTAAAAATACCATTTGAAAGAGGCGTATGCGGCGCGGCGGCCCGTCTTGGCAAAACTCAATTGGTTGCAGATGTTGAGGCGTTTAAGGGGCATATCGCTTGCGCAAGCTCAACTATGTCTGAGTTGGTTTTGCCCGTCTGGGATAAGGCTGGCGCGTTGATTGCTGTATTGGATATAGATAGCGACCAGCCCAACGCATTTACGGAACTAGACGCAGCGGAACTTGAAATTATTTTGGCTAAGGTTTTTTCTTAGTAGCCCGCATATGAAATTTTCTTGATTTTTTTCATTACTTAGTGCAACCGTGAAAAAAACGGAATTAATTTTACCAAGATGGTTCAAGGTTCTCTCACCAACCGTACTACAGGGGCGGATATTAGAGCCCTGCGAAAAGCACGTGGTCTGACCTTGGTCGGTTTGGCAAGGATATTGAGCCGCTCGGTTGGTTGGCTCAGCCAAGTTGAGCGCGATAAATCAGAACCGGGCATTAATGATCTACGCGATATGGCCAAAGCGCTTGATGTCTCAGTTTCTTCATTGTTCGGTGCGAGCGCTGCGCCGGTTGGGGAAGCGGGATATGTTGTACGTAAAAATGCCCGGAGGCCAATCGGCAGTCGTGAGGCGGGCCTAGTTGAAGAGCTAATTTCACCAGATCTGACTGATGATTTTGAAATGCTGTATTCAACGTTTGAGCCAGGTGCAAAACTTGATCCACCAGTCTCCAGACCCACCCAAGAGGTCGGCTATATTCTGACAGGAAAATTAAATTTGTGGATCGGTGGAAAAAAATACTTTCTAAATCCTGGAGATAGTTTTCGAATTAAGGGTGAGCTGTTTCGTTGGGAAAACTCTTCGAACAAACCTTGTACTGTTATTTGGGTTATCGCCCCACCGGTGTATTAATGACCCTCTCAGCCTGGTTTATATTCGCAAGCTTTTGGTCAATTAGTGTGATCACGCCTGGGCCAAACGCGGTAAACTGTATTAGCAACGGTGTGATCTTTGGAATGCGACGTGGCATGTGGGCCGTTTTGGCTATCTTGACCCAAGCACTGGCATTTCTACTTTTGTCTGCCTTTAGCATAACAGCATTGCTCGCAGTCTCATCCGCCGCGTTTTCTGCGGTTAAAATTTTAGGCGCAGTTTTCTTAATATTTTTAGGGGTTCGCGGATGGATGAATGCGACCGTTGCTCCAAAGAAAAATGTTAGAATTGGTTCAATTTATGGCAAGGCACTCGCAATTGCGACGATCAATGCGAAGTCTTTGGCTTGTTACCTAGCAGCCTTCACACAATTTGTTCAACCTGACATCCCAATTTGGGATCAAATGTTCTATATATTACCCACAGCGCTATGTCTCACTGCGATATCCTATACAGGCTATACCAGCCTTGGCGCCGCACTAGGTAAGACTGCAATGGCCCGTATTCTAAACGTATCAATGCGCCGAGGATTGGCGGTTTGTTTTGTTTTTTATGGCGTGCTTCTTGGCTTTTCGGCACTTCAAACTGTGGTGGCGGTATGATTTTGGACATTATTTTAGGGTTTGACAAAACGCTGCTAATTACTTTTGTTTTGGCGGCATATCTTTTAATAATTACGCCTGGAGCTGACTTTATCTTTGTTTCGGCTAGTGGAATTGTGGGTGGGCCTCGTACTGGAATAGCGGCAGCCATTGGCGTTAACTTGGGTGTTTTGGTTCATGTCCTTGCTGCAGCAGCAGGAGTTTCAGCTGCATTGCTGGCCTATCCTACAGCATATGATGCAATTAGATGGGTCGGGGCTATTTACCTGGCCTGGGTGGCAATTCAGGCGTGGCGCAGCGATGGCAGATTGGCCCCCGGAAGGGTAGCCTCGGGTACAATGCGCGCTATGAAAAGGGGGTTCATTACAAATGTTTTGAACCCTAAAACGGCCCTGTTCATCTTTGCTTTTATACCGCAGTTCACCGACCCAGAAATTGGTCCGATCTGGCTCCAAATTTTACTTTTGGGTGCTATTTTTTTATTAAATGGGCTCTTTTTTGTCATGTGCTTAGGCGCTGCATCTGGCTATTTTGCAGATGCCTTGCGTGAACGGGTAAAGATCCTGAACAAACTAACTGCAATTCTTTTTGGCGGGCTAGCTGCGCGTCTTATCATCGACTGAGGGGAACCACGATGAGCGAAATTCCAACTACAGCACGTGTTGTAATTATAGGGGGTGGCGTTGTTGGCGTTTCCACCCTTTACCACCTGGCCAAAGCTGGCTGGGCTGATTGTGTATTGCTTGAAAAGAATGAGCTGACTGCAGGGTCAACTTGGCATGCCGCAGGCAATTGTCCGTCCTTTAGCACAAGCTGGGCTATCATGAACATGCAGCGTTATTCACTTGGGCTATATGCAGGCTTGGCGGATGAAGTGGACTATCCAATGAATTACCATGTAACTGGGTCGATCCGTTTGGCGCATGATAAAAATCGCATGCAAGAATTTGAGCGCGCCCGCACAATGGGCCGCTATCAAGGCTTGAGCATCGAAATGATGTCGGTGTCTGATATGACAGATGCTTATCCCTTTATGGAAACGCACGATCTCGCCGGTGGTCTTTGGGATCCAGATGATGGCGATATTGATCCTGCGCAGTTGACACAAGCTTTGGCTAAAGGCGCCCGTGAGATGGGGGCTAAAATTCAACGCTTCTGCCCGGCGACCGGTGTTACTCAGGTTGGGGATGAATGGCTTGTTCACACCGATAAGGGCGATATACGCTGCGAAAAAGTTGTGAATTGTGCAGGCTATTATGCACAACGAGTTGGTGAATGGTTTAAACCATACGGAGGTCGCACTGTACCTATGGCGGTCATGAGCCACCAGTATTTCTTAACTGAAGAAATTCCTGAGCTGAAAGAATGGACCGAGACCAATGGGCGAAAAGTTCCTCTGCTACGTGACGTGGATTCATCCTACTATCTGCGCCAAGATAAAAATGGTCTGAATCTTGGGCCATATGAGCGAAATTGTAAGGCACATTGGGCTACTCCAGAAGATCCAATGCCAGATGACTTCAGCTTTCAGTTATACCCTGATGATCTGGAGCGTTTGGAGTGGTACATTGAAGACGCCATGGCGCGTGTGCCTATTTTGGGTTCGCAAGGTGTTGGCCGGGTTATCAATGGCCCAATCCCATATGCACCGGATGGTCTGCCCTTGGTCGGTCCAATGCCAGGTGTTAAAAACGCCTATGAAGGATGTGTCTTTACCTTTGGCATCACGCAAGGTGGTGGTGCGGGCAAAGTGCTTGCGGAATGGATTACGGAAGGTGAAACTGAGTGGGATATGTGGGCTGTCGACCCACGTCGTTACACTGATTATACCGATCAAGATTACTGTAATCGAAAAGCGTTGGAAGTTTATGGCCACGAATATGCCATGCACTTCCCGCATCACGAATGGCCTGCTGGTCGCAACAAAAAACTGTCCCCTGCGCATGATATAGTGCGTGCTATGGGTGGTATTATGGGGGCGTATAATGGTTGGGAGCGGGCCAATTGGTTTGCAAAAGATGGAGATGATATATCAGAGGCTGCGACCCACACTTGGAACCGAGAAGGTCCTTGGTCAGCTCGGATTAAAGAAGAAGCCGAAAACGTTCGCGATAATTGCGGTGTGCTCGATCTTCCGGGCTTTAGCCGGTTCAACCTTTCGGGTAGGGGGACTGCAGAATATTTGCGTGGCCGCATCACGGGTGGCTTACCCAAAGTTGGCCGGATGAACTTGGCGTATTTCTCAGATCAACGTGGTCGAATTATGACTGAGATGTCTTTGATCCGCCGCAGTGATGATGAGTTTACTTTGATCACAGCTGCATCTGCGCAGTGGCACGATTTTGAGCTTCTGAAAAACTCGATCCCTGCGGGTCTCACTCTGACAGATCATACTACGGAAATTTCAACACTGATTGTAACGGGCCCAACAGCGCGTGATGTGTTGACGAAAATGGGAACAGACGCTGATCTTTCCACTGGTTGGTTAACACATCAACCCGCCACTATTGCAGGTCAAAGTGCAACTTTGCTGCGTGTTTCGTTTGCTGGTGAGTTAGGTTGGGAAATCCATGCTATCAATAAAAATATCCTGGCTTTGTACGATGCAGTAATCGCAGCTGGGGCAAAACCTTTTGGGATGTACGCTTTGAATAGCCTGCGTCTTGAAAAAGGGTACCGTGCATGGAAGGGTGATCTGTCCACAGATTACAGCCTGTTTGAGGGTGGTTTGGCTCGATTTGTGAAGCTCGATAAACAGCAAGATTTTCCAGGTAAAACTGCTTTACAAAATGAAAAACAGCAGGGCAGTAAGAAAGTATTTGTGACATTGACTGTAGATGCTACTGAAATGGATGCTCCTTATATGTCTACAATTTTGTATAATGGAGACGTTGTGGGTGAAACAACCTCAGGTGGTTTCGGCTATCGTGTTGGGAAATCTATTGCTTTGGGTATTTTGCGCACTGATCTTGCAGTTGAAGGAACAGAGGTTGAAGTTGAAATCTTTGGCCAACGTTGCAAGGCGGTTGTGCAAGCAGATCAACCCTTATGGGACCCGAAAAATGAGCGCCTACGATCCTAATCATTGTGAAGGTGGAGATACCCGCCTTCTTCCTCAGATCTTGGTGCATTGCCCCAAACCCCAGAGTGCTTTTAGCCAGAAGAAAGACCTTAGATGATAATACTTGATGGAGGTATGGGCCAGGAATTGGTCAAACGTGCAGGTAAAGCTACAGACCTTTGGTCGATGCAGGCTTTATTAGATACTCCAGAAATTGTGCGTGCAATTCATGATGAATATTTTGCTGCTGGAGCTGAAATAGCTACAACAAATACATATTCTATTTTACCAGACCGGCTGATTAGCAAGGGTTTGATAGAACAACTTATCCCAATGACTCGATCTGCTTGTGAAATGGCCGTGGCTGCGCGTGATGTACATGGCTCGGGTCAAGTCGCAGGTTCTTTGGGGCCTCTAGGATTTTCTTATCAGCCAGACAAGGCACCACCAGCTGAGCAAGCCGCAGAGGTTTATGCTGACATGGCCCAGCTCCACGCGGAGTATGTTGATTTTCATATTCTGGAGACGATGTCATCGATTGATCAAGCTCGTGGTGGGCTCATGGGTGCAGGCGTCACCGGCAAACCGGTTTGGGTGTCTTTTTCCGTTGATGACAGTGATGGCACAAAGTTGCGTTCGGGCGAGCCTTTGTTGGGTGCAATTTCGATGTTGGAAGAATTCCAACCTGTGACTGTTTTGATAAATTGTTCTGTGCCAGAGGCGGTCTCACAAGGCTTGCCGATCTTGGCTGGACGCGGTTTCAACTTGGGTGCCTACGCGAATGGTTTCACTGGCATTCATTCAGATTTTAACAGCATCCACGCGACAGTGGATCTTTTGAAATCCCGAACTGATCTTGGCCCTGAGCAATATTTGAATTTTGCTAAAACATGGGCTGCAATGGGTGCATCGGCTATTGGTGGGTGTTGCGAAGTGGGGCCAGAACATATTGCCGTGATGGCAAAGCACTTTGGAGTTTAGTATTATGCTAAGTACATCAGCCATAGACTGTATCTCACGCGTGAGACTAGGGTTTGTCGCTTCAGTTACTTCAGGTGGGAGGCCGTCAGTGTCGCCTAAGGGCACATTTGTGGTTTTGGATAAGCGAACGATTGCTTTTGGAGAAATTCGGTCGCCGGGTACCATGAGTAATATTGGCCATAGCCCTGAGGTAGAGGTTAATTTCGTAGACCCGTTTACTCGAAAAGGTTGGCGCATTCGAGGGCTGACATCTGTTCTGCGTCGTGAAACAGATGGTTTTGATGAAATTTTTTCAAAATGGACGGCGCTTTGGGGAGATTTGTCTCACCGTATCAAAGCAATTGTGGTCGTTAGTATATCGCAGGTTAAACCCCTTTCAACCCCGCCCTATGATGATGGGGTAAGCGAGGCTGAAATGGTTGCAGTTTACAAAGCAAAATATATGGGGATGTATCCTTAATGCCCTGCGATGCCTCTAAACAGATCGGTCGAGGGAAAGCCGCTGCGACCTTCTTTCAATTTATAGACATAAAGGGAGGGTCAAATGGCTCAGGTTCCTAACGAAGCACGTGCGGTTATTATTGGTGGTGGCATCATCGGTTGTTCGGTTGCTTACCACCTAGCCAAACTTGGGTGGAAAGATGTTGTGTTGTTAGAGAGAAAGCAACTGACATCTGGTACGACATGGCACGCGGCAGGATTGATCGCGCAGCTACGTGCAACCTCAAATATGACGAAATTAGCAAAATACAGCCAGGAACTTTATGGAAATCTCGAAACTGAAACAGGTGTAGCTACAGGTTTTAAGCGCTGTGGTTCAATTACTGTGGCTTTGACTGAAGAGCGCAAAGAAGAAATTTTTCGCCAAGCTGCGATGGCGCGGGCTTTTGGTGTAGAAGTTGAGGAAATCAGTCCCTCTGAGGTAAAAGCAAAATATGAACACCTTAATATTGAAGGTGTGACTGGTGGTGTATATTTGCCTCTCGATGGGCAGGGTGACCCAGCGAATATAGCAGTGGCATTGGCCAAAGGTGCGCGTCAAATGGGGGCTCAGGTTATTGAACGCACTAAGGTAATTAGTGTGACGCGCGAAGCGCGAAAGATTACTGAAGTTCATTGGAAAAATGAGGAGGGCGAAAGTGGCACGCTTAAATCTGAAAACGTGATAAATTGTGGTGGAATGTGGGGTCATGAAGTTGGGCAGATGTTGGGAGTAAATGTACCTCTGCAGGCCTGTGAACACTTTTATATTGTGACAGAAGCGATTGAAGGTCTCACACAAATGCCCGTATTGCGGGTTCCGGATGAATGTGCATATTTTAAAGAAGATGCTGGAAAAATATTGTTGGGTGCGTTTGAACCTGTTTCGAAGCCATGGGCCATGGATGGCATTCCAAGTGATTTTGAGTTCGATCAGTTGCCAGAGGATTTTGATCATTTTGAGCCGATCTTAGAGGCTGCGGTTAAACGGTTTCCGATGCTTGGTGAGGCTGGAATTCATACTTTTTTCAATGGTCCTGAAAGCTTTACGCCAGATGATGCGTATCACTTGGGTCTTGCGCCTGAGATGGATAATGTCTGGGTCGCTGCTGGCTTTAATTCGGTTGGTATTCAATCTGCAGGCGGTGCTGGTCAAGCGCTAGCGCAATGGATGGAAGATGGTCAAAAGCCATTTGATTTGGGTGATGTCGATATTAGCCGGATGGAGCCATTTCAGGGAAATAAACAATACTTATTTGAAAGGTCAAAAGAAACCCTGGGTTTGCTTTATGCAGACCACTTTCCTTATCTACAAAAGAAAACAGCTCGGGGCGTTCGCAGGACCCCGTTTCATCAAAAACTCCTAGATCAGGGCGCTGTGATGGGTGAGTTGTCAGGCTGGGAGCGGGCAAACTGGTTTGCTAACAAAGGTCAAAAGCCAGAATATGAATATAGTTGGAAGCGTCAAAATTTCTTTGACAACGTTGCAGCTGAGCATAAGGCAATCCGTAATAATATTGGTATTTATGACATGTCCTCATTTGGTAAAATTCGTGTTGAGGGCCCGGATGCTTGCACTTTCATGAACTATATTGGTGGCGGCCAATATGACGTGCCGGCTGGAAAGATTGTCTATACACAGTTCCTTAATAATCGCGCTGGTATCGAGGCAGATGTTACTGTTACTCGCCTTTCTGAGACTGCATATTTGGTTGTAACGCCGGCGGCAACGCGCCTTGCTGATCAAACTTGGATGATGCGAAATAAAGGCAATTTCAATGTAGTGGTTACGGATATCACCGCAGGGGAGGGTGTGTTGGCTGTTATGGGCCCAAATGCGCGAAAACTTTTGGAGCTTGTTTCACCTAATGACTTCTCAAACAACATAAACCCATTTGGTACAGCACAAAAAATTGAACTGGGAATGGGCCTAGCTCGAGTACATCGCGTCACCTATGTGGGTGAGCTGGGTTGGGAGGTCTATGTTGGCGCTGATATTGCCGGTCACGCTTTTGAAACACTTTGGGAGGCAGGCCAGAGCTTGGATGCTAAACTTTGTGGTATGCACATGATGGACTCGTGTCGGATTGAAAAGGGGTTCCGGCACTTTGGACATGATATCACATGTGAAGATCATGTTTTAGAAGCAGGTCTTGGATTTGCTATTAAAACAGATAAGCCGAATTTTATTGGTCGAGATGCTGTATTGCGTAAAAAAGAAGTTGGCTTGGATATGCGTTTGGTGCAGTTTAAACTAACAGATCCAGAAATGCTTTTGTACCATAATGAAACAATCCTTCGGGATGGAAAAATCGTGGGTTACCTGTCTTCTGGAAGCTATGGCCACCATTTAGGGGCAGCGATAGGCCTTGGCTATGTGCCGTGCAAGGGTGAAACTGTTGTAGATTTGCTCTCGTCGACTTATGAAATCGATATTGCAGGGACAAGGGTGAAATCTGAAGTATCCTTGCGGCCAATGTATGATCCGAAAAGTGAAAGGGTAAAAGTTTAAAGAAATTCTTCTATTTTGACAGCTTGCAAAAAGGGACCATTTTTTAAATATAAAGGCTTGGTAGAAAAAGTGAATGGAACAAAAAATTGCTTGGGGACGATGATGTGGAAATGGTTGCTTTGTTCAGCTGCCCTCACGGGTTTGGTCGCTATTATGTTTGGAATTTTTCCTAAACTTGATCAAGAAACATCTGCTTTTTTCTATAATCAAAGTAATGGTTTTTATTTAGGTAAGGTTTCAGTGCTTTCTGCGTTTAGAGAGTTCGTGTGGAATGTCTCAATTGTCCTTTTTATATTTTGCATAGCCGGATTTCTTTTTTTGCGCTTGCGGGGAGGTAATACTAAGTATTTCGAAATTGGTATACTTGTTTATTTACTCGGGCCTATTTTATTAGTGAATGTTATCCTAAAGGAGTTTTGGGGTCGCGCTCGACCATCCCAGATAACTAATTTTGGCGGAGAAAAAATGTTCACACCCTTCTATGAAATTACTAATCAGTGCGCGTCTAACTGCTCTTTTGTTTCAGGCGAGGCATCTGGGGCTACAGCAATCCTTATTGTGGTGGCACTTCTTACGTGGGCATACTGTGGGGCTTGGGTGCGAATTTTTGCTGTTGGTCTAAGTGCCATAGTATTGGCTGCTTCTGGTTTTTTACGGGTAGGTTTTGGAGGACATTTTGCCTCAGATGTTTTACTTAGTATTTTATTCACGGGTTTGATATTTTTTATTGTCATACGGCATCATCGATATAGGCAAATTTTCATGTGAGCCTTTTCTTATGTTATGAGCCTGACAGAAATTTTAGTGTGGAAGAGCTAAGTACGTGTGCTAATACTATAAATAATCGATAGAATACCCATGAAAAATTAGGGTAGAGTAAAATTGAAGGAGAGATTTATGGCTTTACCTTTGGCGCCCTTAGCGGGTGTGGCGTTACGGTATGGGGCCATTGCATTAGCGGCCTACGCAGCCACACGATTAGTACCAAAATTACGTCATGACGAGGCACGAGACGATATTTTAGATGGCATCGATGAGGGCCTTGAAGCCCGTCGCGGTGCAAGGCAAGTGAACATAACTGGACGTTGGAAGCGAACCATTCGTATTCGGCCAAGTGGCCCAGGTATTGAGATTGATGCCACTATGTTCTCACGACTTAAAGTCAAAAAGGTAAATTAAAATGCAATTAATAATGGCAGCGGCATCACCCTTCGCACGTAAAGTACGTGTTTTGATTCGTGAAACAGATCAGCTGAAAGATGTGGAAGAAGTACATATAGAAACTTCCCCTTTTAATGCAAATCCAATTGCAAGCGCAGCCAACCCGACAGCGCGAATTCCTTCTCTGACCCGGCCGGACGGCTCTGCATTATATGATAGCCGAGTGATCACACGTTACTTGGATGCACGAGTGCGGGCTGGCCTCTATCCTGATATTGATCTTTGGGACGTTCTGGCCTTAGAAGCGACTGGGGATGGCATAATGGATAGTGCTGTGAGCATCTCATACGAAACACGATTGCGCACTGCGGAAATGGTGAGTGCGGATTGGGTTAATGCGCAATGGGTTAAAGTAATGGGTGGCTGTACTGCGATCCAAGACCGCTCAATGGCTCATTTGAACAGCTCTTTGAACATGGGGCAAATCAGTGTCGCATGTGCGCTGGGCTATCTTGACCTACGCCATGACACCAGAAACTGGCGCCAAGGCCATAAGTCATTAGCTAATTGGTTCAGTGGCTTCCAGGAACGGGCCAGCATGATTGATACGCATGTAAAAGGCTAAGCTTAAAGACCATTCACGTGTACTTTGGCCTTACCCGGACCAATGCAATCACCTTGGAGCGAATAAAGATCTTAAAAGCTGAAAACTGGCACATTATCCCTTTGGGGGCGCACTCAGTTTTTAGTAATTAGTGTTTCACCTGACTGGCTATCAAGAATAAAATATTAGATTTTTGGATCGATTGGTCAGTATTTGCATCATGGTTTTGAGATGCGTTGCCCAAATTTAAGAAATGTTACTTAAATGTGGCAAATTCACGTCTTCTAGACTGCGCCCGAATGTCCGCTGGACGTGGCATGATCTCTAAGCTAGGAACCGTCGCAAACGCCCTCAAAGTTTGGGGGGCTAAGTCTGTGGTCAATTTGTGATCCGAATTTAACTTGGAGGAACCTCGTGGCGCATACAGATGAACACGAAGGCACCCGTAGA
>JAPKEA010000625.1 GCA_028822275.1 Planktomarina sp.
GACTGTATTACCGGTGTTGCGGTTATTTGGTGACGTCGTCCGTCACCATGTCCAACATTAATTGACCACTGAAGTTTAAGGTCCGAGGCTAATTTCAAATGCCCCATAGAGTGTTGTGCATTTCCACCTTGATGGCTCCACTGGCTATTTTTTCGTGCCTTAGGCAGTGCTAAAGGTGGGAGGTTTTCAACAATAAAGCGGATTTCGTTTTTAACAGAAACAGATCCATTAAGCATTTCGCGTTTACCCTCTAAACGCGGATCATCATCAGAGCACCCAACACCCAAAAGCATAAGACCAATACATAGAATAGCCTTTAGTTTCATGCGTGTACCCTAAATATTTTGTAGTTTTTCATCAATTTTTACTATCAGAATCAGATTGTATTGCCAACTCAGGGTTTGACCCTAATGCAACAATCAACTCACCCATACGCTGGACTTGGCCCTGCGAAGCTTCGGCATCCTGAACGTGCGATTGTAAAATAGCCATAGCTACGTCCAGATTACCCCGTTCCAGCTCAAGAGCCACAAGCATCTCAGTCGCTACGTTTCTGTATAATCCGCCGGGTTTGGATAGGTCCATCAAGATAAAAACAGCCTCATCTTGTGATACCGCATCAGGCGTTGTTGCCAGCTTCAAACGCGCCAGATCCTGGATAAATTTCGGCTGATTTGTATTAGTAATTATACCGTTTAATAGCTCTACAGCTTGAACTTCATCTACACCCGCAGCCAAAAATTTAGCGACAATATTACTGCTATTTTCTAAAGCAATATCATTAATTGCAACTCTAATTTCAGCATCATTATCAAGGTTTAGGGCAGTTAATAGTGCATCGCCACGAGCTTGCTGTACTTTTTCTACCGCAGACCTATTCCATTCATTATAGGCGGTAGTGCCTACAAGCCCCAAAATTAATAACCCCGCAATCCAGCCATATCTCTTAAAATAGCCAAAAAGCCGGTCACGACGAACCTCTTCCGTTACTTCATCAATAAAACTGTCTGTATCTGACATTTCGAACCACCATAATTTTCTTTGGTTTATATATGCAAATCATACCACACCCCACAAGCCCTTTGACCGTTAAGATTTGATAAAACTAGGACAATCGTCAAAACAGGTGAAGTTATTCTACTACTACAAAACTACTGACTAAAATCCCCTAGTGCCCAGAATAATTTGACATAAGTAAATATTTGCTTTGATCTAATTCTAAGCCATAAAATTAATGGGCCCTAAAATGTTTAATTTCAATAGTACATAGTATCGCATTGCGATTTGACTAAAGCTGCCTCTTTTATGCAAATCTAGATCTGTTCCTGTCTTCTGATAATTGCAAGTGCCACAAATGCGCGTAGCGACCATTCTGCGCCAGCAGTTCATCATGGCTTCCTTCCTCCACGATCTGACCCTGCTCCAAAACCACAATGCGATCAGCATGCACAACCGTCGATAGGCGGTGCGCTATGATCATCACAGTACGCCCCTGCCCCATTTGGATTAGGCTTTCCTGTATTTCATGTTCGGTCTCAGTATCCAGCGCTGAAGTCGCCTCATCAAGTAGTAAGATTGGCGGATTCTTTAGTAGACTGCGTGCAATGCCCACACGTTGCTTTTCGCCACCCGACAGTTTCA
>JAPKEA010000184.1 GCA_028822275.1 Planktomarina sp.
TTAACACAAGTATTCAGCACATTGGTTAATAATCTGACACTGGCACACGCACAGCTTGACGGAAAACTCATCGAAACCGCTACAGACGCGCTTGCTAATGCTCGCCGCATTGCTTTTCTTGGCGTTGGAGGTGGTTCTGCTAATATAGCCGGCGAAGGGGCCAGCCGGTTTTTCCAGCTTGGCATTCCCTCTGAAGCCCTTACTGAAGGGTATTTGCAGCGCATGTTGGCCGCAACCTTTACTGAAGGAGACGTGATTGTGGCAATTTCATCCACCGGTCAACCAACAGATCTATTAGATAGTGTTGCAATCGCCAAACAGTACGGTGCGATGACTATAAGCCTGACCAAACGAACTCAGATCTTGCCAAGCTTGCACCAATCGCAATACTGCGCCACGGCCAGTATCAAAAAGAAGCTGATGGCCGGCGGCTTCAACTAGAATACTTTGGCTAAATCTATTTGGATCAAGAACCGGGGCACCTGTTCCCAGGGTCGTAACGGCGATGGCAACATCATTCGATTTCGTCACGGATTTAAACCTAAAAGTGCTTTCGCGTTACCAGCGCAAACCATTTCCCGTTCTTCTTCAGTTAGGGGGGCAGCTTCAATCCAATCACCCGCATCCTGTGGTTTCTCAAATGGATAATCAACAGAAAACATTACGCGATCAGCTCCAATCGCATCAATCGCACACCTGAGTGGCTCATCAGAGCATACCCCTGCTGTGGTGCACCAAAAATTACGTTTAAAATATTCTGAGGGCGGCAAGTCTAACTGCATGTCGCCGCGGTTTGAAATCTCCCACCTGCTATCAAACCGCCAGAGCTGGAAAGGCAATGTCTCACCCATATGACCCAAAACCAATTTGGCATTAGGAAATCGATCAAAAAGGCCTGAGAAGATAATTCGAAGTGCATGGCTCCCTGTCTCAACAGTCCAGGACCAAGCTGGCCCCCAGAGTTCAGGATGATTGTGAAACATATATGGGACATCAGGTGGGTTGTTTGGATGTATATAGATGGGTACGCCTAAATCAGAAGCGCGTTCCCAGAATACAGAAAATCTATCATCATCCAAATAGGCGCCATTAGTCTGCCCATTAATCAACGCCCCATAGAACCCAAGATCTTTAACACTGCGTTCAAGCTCGTCTGCTGCTTTTCTAGGGTCTTGCATGGCCAGATGGGCAAAGCCACCATATCTATCACGACGGTCCAAAATCTTCTCAGCCAAGAAATCGTTGCACTGCCTAGCCTTTCGAACAGCAACATCAGTGATTTTTTCAACCTGTACCCCGGGACCCGCAAGCGATAGAATAGCTTTTTCAACACCGATATTATCCATCTGTTTTAAGCGCTGCTCACCAAAGTCTTCTAAAACACTCCTGACCTTACCAAAGAGATTTGGTGAAATATTGCTCCGAGTATTAGCCCAGTAATCGACAAAATCAGGATG
Source organism: Planktomarina sp. (assembly GCA_028822275.1). GTDB lineage: Bacteria > Pseudomonadota > Alphaproteobacteria > Rhodobacterales > Rhodobacteraceae > Planktomarina. The sequence goes on from JAPKEA010000184.1 coordinate 1,458, forward strand.
CATAAAATGTTCTTCAAGTGCAATTTTTGATACTACCATTTCAAATTCCTTTTTATTTCAAACTTTTATTGGTTTTTTGGGAGGCCCAATCTGAATTCAGGTTTTTTCTTCAAAATATTTTCTAAAGCCACTCCTTATGGATTCGACACAATTGAGGTTGGTTAGTTGCTAAAACATTTATCACTTTGTAATTATATATTATTTATCCAAAAATTTTAGGTTTTTAAAAAAGCAAGTTTGGCAGCCATAGGGCTATGTTAGGTTTAAGAAAAAGAAGTAAAATTAATATCACAGGGGCAACTAAAAAAGGTAAGATTGCTCTATAAATTGCTCCCATAGTCATATTCTCCACCTGTGCTCGTATTATAAACAAGTTCATACCGACAGGCGGTGTAATAAGCCCAAGCTCGACCAGCACTGCTACAAGAACTCCAAACCAAATTGGATCGAATCCATAACCTTCAATTACTGGTAAAAAAACGGGCACTGTTATCAGAACCATTCCAATCCCCTCAAGAAAACAGCCCATAACGATGTAAAGTACCACAATCATTAACATCACCCAAAATGGCGAAACCTCAGCATTTTGGAAAAAATATAATAATGTGTCTGGCAAACGAGTTTGGACGATAAAAATTGCAAAAATCTTGGCACCAATAATTATTAAAAAGAGCCCACAGGAAATAAGTACCGAGGCTTGAACTGCCATAACAAAACCTGCCCAGTTCAGTGTTCGACGTAAAAAACCAATCACGATAGCTCCAAATGCTCCTATTGATGCTGCTTCATTTGGGCTAAAAACCCCTGTGTAAATACCACCAATAGTAGCTATAAAAAGAAGTAAAAAGTGCCAAGGACGAGTAATTGCGATGAGCCGCTCACGAAAAGTCGCAATCAATCCAGTTCCGGTAACAACTGCTCCTCTAGCCAAAACCCAAGCAACCAAGATATAAAGCAGAAGTAGTAGAATACCGGGGATCATAGATGCAGCAAATAATCTAGCTACTGATGTCTCAGAAATTGAACCATAAATTACCAATATTATTGACGGTGGAATCAGAATACCGAGCGATCCACCAGCAGCTACTGATGACGCCGCATATCCCGTTTCATAACCAGCCCGGCGCATTTCTGGAAGAGCTATACGGGTCATACTAGCTGCAGTTGCCACAGAACTACCACAAATAGCTCCAAATGCTCCAGAGGCCGCAATAGTGGCGATTGCCAGACCCCCACGAAGGCCAGACAGTGCGACTCGTGCGGCATCAAATAGATCGCGTGACATGCGTGAACCAGAAGCCACCTCACCCATCAAAATAAATAATGGAATAACAGATAAAGCATAACCTGACGCTGTGTCGAATGTCCCAGTTCCAACAACAAACTTAGTCATTGAGATAGAATTTAGAATAAAATTTCCAGCAATTCCGCAGATGGCCAAGGCTAACCAGACGGGCTGGCGAAGTAGGAGCAACAGAAACATAAATCCAATACCAGCCAAGCCAAGAGAAAAACTAGTAATCAACTATTTTTTCCTACTTTAGTGATGTCTTTTTTTCTTTTAGATATTGTAAAAATTGAAATGATTACAGTTCCCAAAAGGCCAATGAAGGCGATGCTCCAAAGCACCCAGATTGGGATGCCTAACTCCAGAGAACGCTCACCATACCGCCAGGCATCAGTGGCAGGAAGGATCATTGACCAACCAATAAATAAGAACACAGAAAATGTACCGATGGAGGCAATCTTCCGAATTGCAAGCAGTGCACTTGGCGGTATAATATTATCGAGCAGGTCAATTAAGATTTCATTTCGGCTTGCTATCACTGGGCCAATTCCAAAAAACACCATAACCATCAAACCAACGCTGACCATATCATACGCTCCTCGTATTGGAATGTTAAATATTAACCGCAAACAAACGTCTCCGACCACGACAAGCATCATTAATACTAGACCGATGGAAGATATTACATGGAAAAAACGTGTTAAAAAAATAGCCATATTTAATAATAATTTAGGGCCTTACAAATAGTAAAGCCCTTGAAATTATTTTGTGAACGCTTGATAAAATGCTGAGCCAGGCATGCCGGTTTCATCAACAGATTGAATAGACGCTTCAACTATTTTTTCTAACTTTCCACGCAAACTATTGATTTGGCTGCTGCTCATCTGAACCACCTTTACACCACCCTTTTCCATATATTTACGGCCATGACCTTCTCCTGCATCCCACATCGAGCCAAAAGCCGCTGCACGCGCTGGACCGGTTGTTTCATTGACTAAAGCTTTGTGTGGCTCAGACAAACGTGCATAGGCAGCATTGCCCATAACTACAGAAAAAGTTACCGAAGCTATACCCGGGGTTAGCGTATAATCGGTAACGGGTGCGAGATCAAAAGGCATTGTTGCTTCAAAAGGGAACGTAGCTGCATCCACAACCCCCTTGCCCATCGCGTCAGCAGTTTGGGATGGTGGAACTGGAACTGGCGATGCACCCAAAATTTCTATAATTTTTTGCCAAACCTTACCCGTATATCGAATACGTTTTCCTTCAAGGTTTTCGAGATTACTGGGATCAAACCCTTTTGCGTGGATTTTCAGAGGCGGCGTTACTGCCATCCACAAAATTTTGGTACCGTCATGTTCTGCAGTCAAATACTCTGGAGCAAGCTCAGTAAGTCTTAACGATCTATTAGCACTGTCATCCCCTTTGGAAGGAGCGGACAATGGTAGGCCAGCAAGTTCGGAGAGTGGAAAACGACCAGGTGTTGCGCCATGTAAAATAACCGCAATATCAGCTCCTCCAGAGCGCACTAGATCAAACTGGCGCGGCGGTGGGCCAAGCTGACCTGCTGGAAAAATCTCTACCTTCAATTCACCGTTGCTTTTAGACGAGAGTTCTTCTCCCCAGGCAGTGAGCATTCGATTAAACGCATGCTTAGGAGGAACAAAAGTAGAGATTTTCAACGTTTCAGCAAAAACAAATTGGGTGCCAGCAAAACATGTCATAAATGCAGTCGCTGCGATATTTAAAATAATAGTAGACTTCATAACTTTCTCCTAAGCTGAATATTTTCGTTTAGAAGTTGACAGGGCCATAACTATCTGTCCAATAATTAAACTTCTGTTTATTATAAGGATAGGTTATGGAAGTGGATCCCCGCCTTTTGCTTTATTTGAAGGTAGTCAACGACCATGGAACCCTCACCAGTGCAGCTCACGCCATTGGAATCTCTCAACCAGCTTTGACAAATAAAATAAAATTACTCGAACGCCAGTTGGGTACAGATCTGGTTGATTCCGGTCGGCATGGTACCAAGTTAAATCATTTTGGAAAGTTGGTGTTGCGCCACGCAAAAATGATTGGCGCTTCATTGAATTCGGCCGTGGAGGAGTTACTGCTAGCAAAATCTGGAAAACATGGTCCACTTGTAATCGGAGCGACACCCATGAGCACCGTAGAGCTGGTACCAAAAGCTCTAAATCTCTTAGATATACCAGAAAAACAGGCACAAATTTCACTAATTGAAGCTGATGACGATATTCTTTTAGACAAGCTAAAATCTGGTGAAATTGATCTCATGCTTGGCGGAATGGCCACAGGGCTTAATCAGATGAATATCCAGGAAGAATATCTTGCCGAGTTCCCATTAATGGCAGTTGTTGGCCAGGCTAATCCTATCTGGAGTTATGACCAAATCGCACTTAAGGATATCGTAGACCATGCTTGGGCCATACCGTCTGCGGGCAGCGTTATTCGAAGTTATGTCGATGCCATTTTTGTAGGCGCTCAGCAAGAAATGCCAACGAGCTATTGGACTTGCACAAGCATGCATTCTCTGAAAACAATAGTCAGGCATACCAAACGAATTACCGTAATGCCTCGGCATGCATTTACACTGGAGGAAGATCTTGGGGTTCTAAAAGGCATCCGCTTAATTGGCCCAACAAGTAGCCGTCGAATGAAAATACTCCGTTTGAAACACGCACTTTTATCACCTATAGCCCAGGACTTTATAAAAAACCTTCATGCCATCTCGCGTTCATTATCAAACAAGGCTTAAGAGCAACAGCGCACAAACGAATAAGTATGCTTCGTATGGCCATAAAAAAGGTGAATGAATTAGGGAGCAACTAATAGGACGTCAAATTAGTCTGACAATGCCCTCACG
>JAPKEA010000185.1 GCA_028822275.1 Planktomarina sp.
TGGGCCAGCCATCCGCATAGCAAGATTGAGCAAAGACATCGAAGTCGTTGCAGTTGGATATTGGTCTAGCACGGCCTCGTAGCAACGCACCCGAGTAAAGTGATCGATATCCCCCGGTTTTGTCATTCCAACAACTGGGTGGATGAGAAGGTTCGCCTGGGCTTCTTTGGCTGCGCGAAATGTTAGTTCCTGATGGGCTCGGTGCAATGGATTGCGGGTTTGAAAGGCTACCACGCGATGCCATCCCATTTTGCGAAAATAGGCGCGCAATTCATTTGGGGTATCCCTTCGCCCACGAAAGTCGTAATGCACTGGCTGTTGAATTCCGGTAATTGGTCCACCTAAATAAACTTTGCCAGCTTGACTATAAAGGTAGTTTACAGCCGGGTGTGCAAGATCATTAGTGCCAAACACCATTTTTGCTTCGAAAGATTTATTTGGGAGCCATCGATCAGTGACAGTGATTGTCGCTAAAATAACACCCTCTTGGTCCCGCAAGGCAATACTTTGGCCCAGCTCCAAGCTTGCCGCAAACTCTTCTGAGACATCAAGATTAATAGGAATTGGCCATAGGTTACCGTCTGCCAATCTCATGTTCTTGACTACACTGTCGTAATCTTCTTCGTTCAAAAAGCCTTTGAGCGGATTGAACCCACCGTTCATCAATAACTCTAGATCACAGATTTGGCGTAGTGTTAGATCCCATGACTTTAGATCTGCCGCTTCACCTTTAAGTTTTTGCGCGCTGTCATAACTTACGTAAAGTTCTGGAATAGGCTTTAAATTGCTTTTCATTATGTAGAGACCTTTTATCCCATGTCGTACTTTCAATATCATAATTGTATTAAAGCACTGATCTAATTATCCACATTAGAAAATATTTTACAGATAAGTATTTGAGAATGTTCCAGTGATACCCGATGACCGCTAACACTTTATAGTGAAGTGGGTCTGCTTTAAGATTGCTCGGACAACCAACGCTCTGCCTCTAGTGCAGCCATGCAACCCATGCCTGCACTAGTTACAGCTTGGCGGTATTTGTGGTCTGTTAAGTCACCGGCAGCGAATACGCCGGGGATTGAGGTTTCCGTGCTATCAGGCTTTGTTACCACATACCCACCCATGTGTGTTTCCAATACATCTTTGACCAATTCGTTTGAGGGCGCGTGTCCAATTGCAACAAAAAGACCTTTGCAAGGAATATCAGTAATCTGGCCAGTTTCTGTATGTTTCACTTTTATACCCTCTACGCCCAATGGCATTTCCGTGCCGTAAACTTCGTCTAGCTCGTGAAACCACATGGGCGATATTTTTTTGTTTTTCATTAATCGATCAATCAAAATACGTTCTGCACGCAATTCATCACGACGGTGTATCAATGTTACCTTGGACGCAAATTTTGTCAGAAATAAAGCTTCTTCGACGGCGGTGTTACCGCCACCTACAACGACAATTTCTTGGCCACGATAAAAGAACCCATCACAGGTTGCACAAGCTGAAACTCCAAAACCTTTAAACTTCTCTTCGCTGGGTAGACCTAACCATTTTGCGCGTGCGCCTGTAGCAAGAATGACTGCATCACAAGTATAACTTGTGCCGCTATCGCCTTGGGCTTTAAAAGGGCGCTCAGAAACATCTAGGTCTATAATAATGTCATTGATAACTTCTGTTCCCATCGCTTTTGCGTGGGCTTCCATGCGTATCATTAGATCTGGGCCTTGAACTTCGCTGTCACCTGGCCAGTTTTCAACTTCGGTTGTTGTAGTTAACTGCCCTCCAGGTTCAATTCCTTGGACTAAAATAGGTTCCAACATAGCTCTACTTGCGTAAACACCAGCGGTATACCCAGTTGGGCCGGAGCCAATAATCAATACTTTTGTGTGGCGCGCTTGAGACATGTAAAATCCTTCCAAGTCTGTGGTTGAAATTCGTATACACAGATGGGCCTTTGGGCAAAAGCTAAAATAATTTTCAGTTTGTCAGAGTAAGTATGCATGAATTATTATTGCGCATTTTTGAAACATTGTTGCGTATGTCGGTTGGTTTTGATACATTTCGTTAATATTTAAATAAAAGCTTGGGTAATATGCATCGTTTAGACGAAATCGATAGATTAATTTTAGCTGAATTGCAGTCTGATGGGCGCATGACTAATGTTGAATTGGCGAGAAGAGTTGGTATTTCCGCGCCCCCGTGTTTGCGTCGAGTACGGACCCTTGAGGAAGCGGGCTTCGTTCTAGGCTATCACGCTGATATCGATGCGCGTCATTTGGGCTTTGAAGTTCAAGTTTTTGCGATGGTTGGTTTGCAAAGCCAAGCAGAAACGGATTTATCGGCTTTTGAACGGAGATGCCGTGCTTGGCCGTTGGTTCGGGAATGTCACATGTTGAATGGTGAAGTTGATTTCGTCTTGAAATGTGTCGCACCGGACTTGTCTTCATTCCAGATATTTTTAACAGAAGAGCTGACGTCAGCCGAAAATGTTGCAAGCGTGAAAACCTCTTTAGTTATCCGCTGTGCTAAAGACGAACCAGGTGTACCATTCGACGTATTAGAGGAGCGTTTATCCATAACCCCATAAATTAAAATATTTTTAAAAAAATATTACAGACTGATGCAAGAAATAAGTCTGCCATAATCGGTATCTTTTTGGTGTACTGATCTACGGTATGAAAAGAACTTTAATGGATCGGCATAGGTGCAATGGCCAATCCATTCAGCTTGCAAGATATTTTCTGATCTCAAAATTTCAAGGCTGTACCCAGGTAAATCGAATTGAAATCTATCCTCTTTTCCTTGAACAAAAAAACGTTTGGCATCTGGATCATCACTGCAGATCTCATTGAAGAAATCAGGTCCAGTTTCATAGGCGTTTTGGCTGATGCAAGGTCCAATAACTACTTTTATATTTTTGCGTTTGGCGCCCACAGCTTCCATTGCCGTAATCGTATTCTGTAAGATGCCAGCCTTAGTCCCCTTTGAGCCTGCATGTGCCGCACCAATGACTTTGGCTGAGCCATCATAAAATAAAACTGGCTGACAATCAGCCGTTAAAATACTTAGGATAAGTCCAGTTTGAGCCGTTACCATAGCGTCTGCTTTTGGGGTTTCATTGTATGGTGCATTAACTGTCAGAACATCTGAGGAATGGTGTTGATGAACTGATAAAAGACTGTCAGATTTTTTTTCAAAATAATTTGTTACTGCCTGTCGGTTAGCCTCTACGTTTGAGGCTTTATCCGCTGAGCCGCGCCCACAATTCAGACCCTTGTAAATACCTTTTGAATATCCGCCAAAGCGCGTAAAAAAACCATGAGGGATTGCATCAAATAACTTTGAATTAAAACTTTTTAAGCCACTGTGATCCACATCCATTTAAATATCCAAACCGGCGGGCAGATGATCTGCCTGTGAGGCAATTCCTATTACTTTAAACAGGTTTCCCATCTCGTCTGGATGGCTTAAGCGGCGATGAGCCGCAACATGGCTTTCAAGAGCTTTACCTTCTAATTTTTTTGCTAATACTTTAGCGCGCTGAGTTAAGCCAAGACGCTCTAGAAATACACCCTGTGGGGTCAGTTGGGAAGAAATGGCAGGAGGCACCGCTTCATAGACAGCTTCAAAATCAACATGCGCAGTCACGTCCACTTCTCCGGGAGACTCAAGAGGGCTGACCACTTTGTGGTTGCTAAGCGCTTGCAGAGTGCTGCCTTTCGAGCGCCAATCGCCATAGTCAATCAGCAAAGCTGCACCACCGTTCTGTTTAATACGGTGTGATATGTTTGAAATAATATGTGGCAAGGCAGGACAGTATTCAATCAAGTTACCTGGTACTGTATCTTCAAGGCGGTGCTTCAAGAAGTCAAAATTTTGAGGTGCTGCACGGCCAAATCCTAAAGCATCACCTGCCAGGCCGACGAGACATTCTTCCCAAGCTTGTTTGGTGCGCCAAAACTGACGAATGGGTAAGGCATCTAGAAATTCATTAGCAACCAAAAAGATTGGAACATTTGGAAGTGACAACACATCGGTGTGGTGTTCTGCCTGGGGGAGTGCATGTACCTGTATTTGGCGTAATTTAGTCGAAGTTTCAACGAGATGAACTGGGAGTTGACCAAAGCCTGAAATAGCAGCAGCGGAACGGAGCATATCTAACATCAAAGTTCCTCGCCCAGGGCCGAGCTCTACTAAAATAGCATCTTTAGGCCGCCCCTGAGCTATCCATGCCTGTCCCAGAGATAAGGCAATCATCTCGCCAAACATTTGGCTAATTTCTGGGGCTGTGATGAAATCTCCGCGTGCACCGAAGACATTGCGTTGTGTGTAATAACCATGGTCAGGATGCATCAACGCCTCAACCATAAAGTCTGCTATATTCATAGGGCCTTGAGTCTCAATGCGCAATTTCAGAATTTCACTTAACGCCGTCATACCTTGCGAGACCTTTGTATCAACCAGATTCCAACACCAATCATTGGTAAGGATAGAATTTGACCCATTGTTAGTCCCCAATTGCTTAGTTGCAAAGCATAGCCAACTGGATTTTCCAGTGATTGGTAATAAAAATCTGGTTGTCTGACCAGCTCAACCAAGAACCGGACCATGCCATAACCGAAAGCAAAAACACCAGTCAAAAGCCCCGTGCGACGAAAGGCACTAGTTTTGAAAACTAAAAAGAGTAAAACGCAACCCAATATTAGCCCTTCTCCTAAGGCTTCATAAAGTTGTGATGGATGACGCGCGCAGTCTCCAAAGACTGACTCAATACAATTCTGTGCATTATAACCAGGAAAAATAACTGCCCAAGGTACCGTCGTTTCCCGACCCCAAAGCTCAGCGTTTATAAAGTTCGCTAAACGGCCAAATAAGAGTCCAGATGGTGCTGAGACTGCAATCACATCTGCCACCTTAAGAATTGAAATTTCGTATTTTTGACAAAATAAAGTGCCGGCAACGATCACACCTAAAAAACCGCCATGAAAAGACATGCCACCATCGAAAATTCTCAAAGCAGAAATGGGATCAGAGACATATTCAAATGGTTTATAAAAAAATACATAACCTAACCGGCCGCCAAAAATTATTCCAATAATCATCCAAGTCATTAATGAATCAAGGTTTTTTTCTGTCAGAGCTGAGCTTTTATTAGGCCAAATATTTGGCATACGAATAATTCTTCGTATTAGCCAGCTGGCTACCAGAATACCAAAAATATAGGCTAAAGCGTACCATCTTATAGCAAATTCAAAGCCACCTAGGGCGAAATTTTGCCCCATAAGTAAAAAGTCCCATTGCCCAACTTTATACGAAAAAAGGGCTGGAGAGACATTGGGAAATGGAATCGAAGCTAACATACCCTTTCATTCCCAGCGGCGCGCGTTAAGTCAACCTTGAGAATTTCAAACGAAGGCGCCATAAAGGGTTAAAGCGTAATATCGCCATCATGGAGAAAAAAATGCAGGGCAGAAATAAATTAATGGACGATATTGGTCAGATTATGACAAATGCTATGGGCGTTGCACAGGGCGCTAAAGATGAGGCTGAGACAGCTATGAAAAGCCTTATGGATCGTTGGCTTGCGGATCGTGA
>JAPKEA010000186.1 GCA_028822275.1 Planktomarina sp.
CGCTTACGACTACCTGCGCAAACAAGCCAAGCCCTTCATTCCGCTTTACGACCCTTTGGTTCAGAAAAGATTTAAAGGTGGCATAGTCGCTATATCAAGTAAAGCTAATCGACATGAATTATAAAGGTATCATCCCTATTCTTCCTACGCCTTTCGATGCTCAAGAGCGAATCGATTTTGAAGACGTACACCGTTTAGTAGATTTTGCGATCCAAGCTGACGTCAACGCCATAGGTGTGCCTGCCTTTGGTAGTGAATTCTACAAGCTCTCGGGAGCAGAGCGGGGAGAATTGATTTCAACGGTAATCAAGCATGTTGATGGACGAAAACCTGTGATCGTGCAATGCAATCACACAGCTCCAAATGTGGTAGCGGACATGGCTCGTGATGCAGAGAGTCAGGGGGCGAGCGCAATTAATGTCGCTCTGCCGCGGGCATTCCCATGTTCGGACAATCAATTACTTAATTTTGCTCAAACCGTCTGTAAAAGTGTATCGCTACCTGTCATCTTGCAGGACTGGAACCCTGGAGGGCCAACTATTGGGGTTGAATTTGTAAAAGCACTCCATGCCAGCTGCCCAAATTTCCGATACATCAAATATGAAGAACCTGGGATTGCTAAGCTTATACGTGAGATTGATATCGCGACGCAGGGCCTGGTGAAAACCTTTACAGGATGGGGTGGTACACACATGTTAGAGCTTATTCCTTGTGGCTCTGTTGCTGTCATGCCGGGATTTAGTTTGATCGATTATTTTCAAAAAATCTGGAATTCACTGGCAGATCAGCAGATGGAAGAAGCCTATCGATTGTTTGCCCGCATCTTGCCCTATATCTCATTCAGTTTACAGAATTTGGAGCAATTTCATCATGTCGAAAAACAATTACTTAAACGGAGAGGGTTACTCAAGAGCGCCACAGTGCGCAGCGTCACGATTGAGATCTTGCCCGATACCCAATCTTATCTCGATCTAATTCTGGACCAGACGCTAACTGCGCTTGAAGAGGAAGGCATAGCCTGCTATCAAGGTGATGAAATTCAAGACAGTAAAATTGTAAACAAAAGTATAGATATATGAACCAAGCTTTAGGAATACTATTACATGCCATTGGCGGTTTTGCAGCAGGCAGCTTCTACATTGCTTTTAAAAAAGTCAAAAACTGGTCATGGGAAAGTTACTGGCTAGTAAATGGCCTTTTTGCATGGGTCATCATGCCATGGATAATAGCCTATTTTACGGTTCCAAAACTCATGTCAATTTTGCAAGAGGCTCCTCCTCAAAGCTTATTTTGGACTTTTTTCTTCGGAATATGCTGGGGAGTTGGCAACCTGACTTTTGGTCTCTCATTGCGGTATCTGGGATTGTCTTTGGGCATGGCTATGGTGTTGGGCTTAACAACGGCCTTCGGTACCTTAGTACCACCCATTTTTATGGGTGAATTTGATGCCTTGATAGGCAGTGTTTCCGGGCAGTTCATTCTTGCAGGAATATTTGTTTGCCTGATTGGAATTGTTTTTACCGGATGGGCAGGAGTATCTAAAGAGAACGAGCAATCAGCAGAAGATAAGAAGAAATATATCAAAGATTTCAACTTTAAAAAAGGATTAATTGTCGCGGTATTTTCAGGGGTAATGAGTGCATGTTTTGCTTTTGCCATGCAGGCCGGAGCACCTATCGCCGACCTCTCAATCGAACATGGCACTACAGAATTATGGAAAAATAGTGCTGTACTGGTAGTTATCATGAGTGGAGGTTTTATAACTAATGCTGGATTATGTGTTTTCATGAATATTAAAAATCACAGTTTAAGCGACTATATCAATGTGAAGGGAGCCTCTTTATCTACCAATTATCTTTTTTGTGCCATTGCAGGTATCACCGGGTTTATGGAGTTTATGTTCTATGGCATGGGAACCACTAAAATGGGAAAAAATGACTTTGTAAGTTTCAGCATTCACCTAGCCTTTGTCATTGTATTTAGCACTATGTGGGGGTTGATTACCCATGAATGGAAAGGAAGCAGCAAACGCACAATGAAACTGATTTTTATAGGAATTCTCATATTAATGTTATCCACTGTTGTTATGGGATTTGGTAATTATTTGGCGGGAATGATAAATTCTGGCCAAAGTCGAGCTGAGGCAATGAAAGTATCAGCCGAAGCGCTCAAACCAATGGTTGCTGCCGGGCAGGAAGCTGGTGTGGCGGTGTTGATTGAGCCCCATGTCCATAGCCTGCTGGAATCACCTGCTGTTACACAGGAACTTTTGCACGCTGTTCCGGGGCTGAAACTCGTACTGGATCCGTCACATTATACGGCTCTGGGTTATCGCCAGGAAGAAATTGAAGTATTGGCCGGTGAGGCTGGACATGTCCATTTACGTCAAGCCAAACAAGGTTACCTGCAAACCAGAATGGAGTCTGGAACAATAAACTTTCCGGGTTTCTTTGGGGCGCTTCGAGATGCCGGATATGACGGGTGGCTGAGCATAGAATTTGAGGATCAAGACAATATTAATACACTTGCTGAGGATGTTCTCTCTGAAACTGTCAAGATGCGCGATTGCTTCCGGAGTTGGTCGTCTTCGGTCGGATAACCACACGGAGACTGAGGGTATGGAATAGTGAAATTCTATAGGACACGTAAATTTTTATCTGGAATGAACGAAGGAAAAAAATGAATATTAACGATAAATTAAAGTATAAATAATGCCGCAAAACACAACACAACGATACACCAAGGCTGTTCGTATCAAACCTGAAATGATCTCCGAGTACAAACGGCTCCACACCGATGTCTGGCCTGAAGTCACCAAAGCTTTGATGCAAGTCGGGATTTCAAATTACAGCCTTTTCGTGATTGGTGATCTGGCGGTTGAATATCTTGAATACAGCGGTGGGGATTTTGAAGAAAATCTGGCAATTATGGAAAACAACGAAGCAATTAAGCGCTGGGAAGCGATTTGCGACAAGTGCTGTTTACTGCCGATTACTGATAACCCTGATAGCGGCGAGTTTTGGACTTCGATGGAAGAGATCTTTCATCTCGATTAAGAACATATGATTAGTACTAATTTCTGTTATAAGTATTTTAATAAAACGAGCTGAAAAGTAATATAATTTTTAATTAAAGAAAAAATGGAAACAATATGAGACTACAATCAAAACGAGCATTAATCACGGGTGGTGCTTCTGGTATAGGCAGAGCCATATGCGAGGTATTCGCAAAAGAAGGTGCGAGCATTGTTATCGGTGATATGGACACGGTTGGTGGTCAAGAGACTGTCGAGCTTGTGAAAGCGCTAGGGGCACAAGTGAGTTTTATTCGCACAGACGTCTCCAAGGAATCAGATGTGCAGAATTTAGTTTCAGAAACTGTGTCAGAACTGGGAGGTATCGATATTCTTGTGAATAACGCCGCCGCTTTTGTGTTTGGTAAGGTTGAAGATGTCTCCAGATCGGACTGGGAAAAAGTATTAGGCGTAAATGTAATCGGTCCAGCCCAGATGGTCCGCTATGCTCTTCCATATCTCAAGTTGTCTCAGGCCGGAGCAATCGTTAATATGGCATCGACAGCGAGCCTTATGGCAGAACCAACAATGGTACCCTATGGTTCATCGAAAGGAGCCTTGTTTCAATTAACAAAGTGTCTTGCGATGGATCTCGCACCAGACGGTATAAGGGTGAATAGTATATGCCCGGGAGCAATCTATACGGCCGCCACAGAAAAACATCTCGCTTTCACTGGATTCGACCGTGATAAGTTCCTTGCTCAGTGCGCTGATGAAAGTCTCATGAAAAGAATGGGGGAACCTGAAGAAGTTGCTTTTGCGGCACTCTTCCTGGCGTCAGATGAAGCCTCGTTTATTACGGGCGCTCATCTTGTGGTGGATGGTGGGGCCATCGTCTGATTGATACGGGTGTGTATCTGTAAAACAGGCACTTATAGAAACAAAGCATAGCACCGCTATGGTGAGTTGAGATAAGTGAGTGAAACGATCTGTTTTGCAGTAGTTTCAGTACGGAATATCCGTTACTTCAATCATAGCATTTTAGAGTGCTCAAATTGAGAGGTAATTAAAAGAAAATCGACAAAACAAAAATTCAAATATGAATCAGGATCAATGGAAAAATAAAAATGCAGTGATTACCGGAGCTGCAAGTGGGTTAGGAAATGCCTTAGCACAAAAATTATTGACAGCTGGTGCTACTGTAGCATTATTTGACTTGGACAAAAGTGCTTTAGAACAACAGTTTAGGAATCAGAAGAATTGTGTTGCATACAGCATTGATGTCACAAATTTTGAGGAAGTAAAAAAAGCAGTAGATGATTTTGCGAACAAAAACTCCAAAATTGATATTCTGGTGAATTGCGCAGCTATAACTGGAAAAACTAATGTAAAAAGCCATGAAGTGGACCTCGAAAATTTCGATAGAGTAATGGCCATAAATGTTAGAGGTAGCTTAAATACATCTAAGGCTGTTCTTCCATACATGCTTGAACAAGCTTATGGAAGAATTTTACATGTGGCGTCTATTGCTGGGAAAGACGGAAACGCTGGAATGCTTGCTTATTCTTCCTCAAAAGCAGCTGTTATTGGAATGGCAAAAGTACAAGGAAAAGAATATGCTGAATCGGGTATTACGGTTAATGCTTTAGCCCCTGCTGTGATAAAAACTAAAATGGTCGAAGATCTGCCAGATAAACAAGTAAAATATATGACCGATAAAATACCTATGAAAAGGTGTGGTACGCTTGATGAATTTGTTGGTATGGCATCTTTTATTGTTTCTGAGGAAAACAGTTTCAGTACAGGCTTTACCTATGATTTGAGCGGAGGAAGGGCAGTTTATTAGGTAAGAATAAAGATCAATGCACTAAGCGGTTCTTTTATTTAGGCAATATCAGAGCATCGGGAATTCTAATGATTAAAAAACAATAATTCGGATTAAAACAAAAAAAATGAAGTTAATTAGATTTGGAGCGATCGGCTATGAAAAACCAGGAGTTCAATTGACAGACGGAACAAAAATAGACGTCTCGAGTTTTGGTACGGATTATAACGAAGAATTTTTTGGTGATGGAGGCATCACTAAGCTCTCTAACTGGCTTGTTAATAACCAAAATCGGTGTCCCAAAATTGGATCAGAAGTTCGATTGGGAGTTCCATTGGTTCGGCCGTCAAAAATTGTTTGTGTGGGTTTAAATTATGCTAAACACGCCGCCGAGAGTGGGATGGACATTCCTCAAGAACCCGTACTGTTCTTTAAAGCAACCTCTGCTTTAGTCGGCCCCAATGATAATATCATTATTCCCAAAGGAAGTGATAAAACAGACTGGGAAGTAGAATTGGCAATTGTCATCGGAGCGAAAGCCTCTTATGTTGAAGAAACGGATGCTTTAGATCATGTTGCGGGCTATGTGTTGCATAACGATGTAAGCGAAAGAGCTTTTCAGCTGGAAAGATCTGGACAGTGGGTGAAGGGGAAAAGTTGTGATACTTTTGCGCCAGTCGGTCCTTTTATAGCGACTAAAGATGAAATAAAAAATCCCAATAACTTAAATCTTTGGC
>JAPKEA010000187.1 GCA_028822275.1 Planktomarina sp.
AGACTTGAATGTACTCATTTCACCAAGTCGCCCGAATATATGAGAATGGATATGACGCTCGACACCGTCTTGAACCCTAATATGGTGAAAGCACCCCGTGTCGGCGACATCAACTTCAATAACTATATTGCTACGCGTCCCGTATTGACCCGTCTCTATTAAAGTCATGCTGGCACCAGGTTCAACCTTTATCACATGATGCACGATCGCATCTGTATTACCGTTTGATACTGAGTGAATTCTTATAGGGTGGTCTAACAAACCGGTTGCGCGCAAAATCACGCCCTCTGTAGCAAGAGCAGTATTCACTGCGGCAAGTGAGCGTTCGACCGGATTTTGGCCTGCCAGCTCTAGCTGGCCATATAAATCACGCACCCAGTGATTATCCAGTATGGCTGACTCTCCAAGCCTTTCAACGTCACAACCTACCACGCTTGGCAATCTACCTGAAGATAAGTGGCCATTTTCAAAATTAATCAGATATTCTGTCTGACCAGGAAATATCTCGAGTTCTGGGATCAACTGAGAGGTCAATTTTACTTGCTCAGAAATAAATGCATCTGGCTGAGTATATTTCCAATACTCGTCCTGGCGGCTTGGAAAACCTTGGCTTTCAGCTCGAGCTACTGCTTTCAAACGGGTCTCTTTAGCCCACGCAACAGAAGATGACATGACGATCGCGTCTGAAACGGGCCGCAAATCAGGGTTTTTCTTAACTGGTATGGGCATTATGCCCTCTCCCCAAGCAATTCAGCATATCCATTGTTTTCAACTTCAAGAGCCAACTCTGGACCACCAGTCTTAATTATGCTCCCATTTGCCATTATGTGAACTAAGTCTGGTTTGATATGATCCAAAAGACGTTGGTAGTGAGTGATCACTAAGAACGTGCGCTTTTCATCGCGGAGTGCGTTAACGCCTTGCGCAACAAGTTTCATCGCATCAACGTCCAAACCGCTGTCGGTTTCATCAAGTATGCACATTTTTGGCTCTAACATCGCCATTTGTAAAATTTCATTTCGCTTTTTCTCACCACCAGAAAAGCCAACATTTACTGGACGTTTCAGCATCTCAGCATCAATTTGTAAGTCTTTGGCTTTAGCACGCACTTCTTTTAAAAATTCTCCTGCTGTCATCTCACTCTCGCCACGCAATTTACGTTGTGAATTAACCGCAGTCCGAAGGAACGTCATGTTTCCGACTCCAGGAATTTCCACAGGATATTGAAAAGCTAGAAACAAACCAGCAGCGGCCCGCTCTTCAGGTTCCATGTCTAAAAGGTCCTTACCTTCTAGATGCGCCGATCCATCAGTTACTTTGTAGCCGTCTTTGCCGGATAACACATAGGACAAAGTAGATTTTCCTGAGCCGTTAGGTCCCATGATTGCATGAACCTTTCCGGCTTTAAGGGAGAGGTTTACACCCTTAAGTATTTTTTTATCTTCTTCTTCAAGTTGAACGTGTAAATTACTAATTTCTAACATTTTATTCCTTAAATTCGCCTGACATAACAAGTGCCTAAAAAGCCATTGGCCTATTAGTTTTATTTTAGGATAGCATTATAAGCCGCTTAGCCAACCGACCCTTCAAGTGAGATTGCGACCAACTGTTGTGCTTCCATGGCAAATTCCATCGGTAGCGCTTGAAGAACCTCTTTACAAAAACCATTCACTACCAAAGCAACTGCGTCTTCTTCACCCATACCCCGTGAACGACAATAGAAAAGCTGGTCGTCATCGACTTTTGATGTTGTCGCCTCATGCTCCACGCGCGACGAATTATTTTTCACTTCTATATAGGGTACTGTATGAGCGCCGCATTTATCCCCAATCAGCAGACTATCGCATTGCGTATAGTTGCGGCTATGTTTGGCCTTGGGGTGCATAGATACTAAACCGCGATAGGTATTTTGTGCTTTACCCGCACTAATGCCCTTTGAAACAATTCTGGACTTTGTATTCTTGCCTAAATGTATCATTTTAGTGCCCGTATCTGCCTGCTGCATATTGTTTGCAATGGCTATTGAATAAAACTCGCCCTGACTCTCACTGCCGCGCAGGATGCAAGATGGGTATTTCCATGTCACGGCTGAGCCGGTTTCAACTTGGGTCCACATCACTTTTGAACGTTTCCCACGACAATCTGCTCGTTTGGTCACAAAGTTATAAATTCCTCCCTTGCCATTCTCGTCCCCAGGAAACCAGTTTTGTACGGTTGAGTATTTAATCTCTGCATCGTCAAGAAGAACCAGCTCAACAACAGCTGCGTGCAATTGTGCGACATCTCTTTTTGGTGCCGTGCAGCCCTCAAGGTAACTAACGTAAGAATCTTTGTCTGCAATAATCAAAGTTCGCTCGAATTGGCCTGTATTTTCTGCATTTATCCGAAAATATGTACTTAATTCCATTGGGCAGCGAACACCAGGTGGGATATAAACGAATGAGCCATCTGAAAAAACCGCGGAATTAAGCGTTGCATAATAATTGTCTGAAACTGGAACAACAGTTCCTAAATATTTACGAATTAGTTCTGGATGATCTTTTATAGCTTCTGAAATTGAGCAGAAAATAACTCCAGCTTCCATAAGTTCTTTTTGAAAAGTAGTTCCAACGGACACTGAATCGAAAACCGCATCCACAGCAACTTTTCGCTCCCCTTCTGGTGCCTCAACGCCAGCGAGCAACGCCTGCTCCTTAAGGGGAATGCCTAGCTTTTTATAGGTCTCCAAAAGTTTTGGGTCCACATCATCGAGGGACTCTGGTTTTTTCTCCATACTTTTAGGTCGGGCGTAATAATACTGGTCCTGAAAGTCTATCTTAGGGTAGTCCACCATTGCCCACTCAGGCACTTTTAAATTTAGCCAACGACGATAAGCCGCAAGACGCCAATCTAACATCCACTCTGGCTCATCGTTCTTTGATGAAATTAAACGGACTATGTCCTCCGAAAGACCCTTCGGAGCGTATTCCATTTCAATATCAGTATCCCAACCATACTTATAGGTTCCTGAAAGCAGCTTGACCGCTTCTACAGTTTTGGCGTCAACGCCATCTTTAACCAGAACATCATCCATCGTCATTCTTTCCTATACCTAGGCGCTGCGCGCCAAAAATCTATCGTGTGCGGTTAACCATGCTCCCGCAAACTGCTCAACCTCTTCCTGCGTATTACCTAGCCCTAGCGACACCCTTACAGCAGAGTTAGCTATTTCCTCGCCATACCCCATCGATAACACCACCCTGCTTGCCTTTACTTTCCCGGACGAACAGGCAGACCCTGCTGAAATAGCAAACCCAGCCAAATCCATTTGCATTACTTGCGTCTCAGCTTTCCAGCCGGGAGCTGCGAAGCATAGTGTGTTAGGAAGTCTAGTATAATCCTTGCCTATGCAGGTAATATTTCTTCCGCTCGTTTCCAGGGTGTTTTGTAAATAATCTCGCAGGTTACGAACATAGCTCCATTTCCCACTCGCTAGATCTTGAGCTGCCGCCTCGGCAGCAGCTCCAAAGCCTGCAATACCGATAATGTTTTCAGTACCAGCGCGCCGGCCCATCTCTTGGCCGCCACCTTTTATTTGTGCGGAAGTCTCGATACCTGGTTGAACCATTAAGCAGCCAATGCCCTTTGGACCACCTAACTTATGTGCTGATGCACAAGCTTTATCTGCGCCAGTCCAGGCGAACGAAACCGCTATTTTCCCAAAAGCTTGGGTCATATCACAAAATCCAAGACCTTTCGGTATTTCTTGTATAACTCCAGTCTCTGAGTTTGCCATTTGAAGTGCCATTGTGGAAGGATCTACGATCTGGACTTGTCCCGAAATGATTGCAAGATCAGATTTCACCCAGGCTGCCACGGCATCATGTTCTATATCTGCAGATCTAAAACTTTGACCTGCAAGGGCCAAAGCCGCCGCCTCAGTTGCGCCACTAGTAAAAATTATGTCGTCAACTCCAACGCCAAAGGCTTGAGAAATTTGGCTTCTAGCACGGTCCAAAATCGCTTTTGCTGCTCGCCCTTCTCGATGGACTGACGAGGGGTTTCCAATAACTTCCATCGCGCCTAGCATTGCTTTTTTTGCTTCGGCTCGCAGCGGGGTAGTCGCGTTATGATCTAGATAAACCCGGGACTTCCCAATCGGCTGGATCATTCGTCCACAACCTCAAGTAAGTTTGGAACTGCTGGACAAGGCGTTAAGGCGTTATCAATCACATCTGAAAGACGGGTTTGGTGCAAAAATACATAAACATGCGCGCTCAAACCCTCCCAAAGGCGATTTGTTACACTTTGAGCACGACTTCCAGACACACCACCTGAAACGCCTGCCCCTTTGTATAATGCGTCAATATTTTCATCCACTGCTGATAAAACGTCGACAACGCGAATTTCTGACGGAGCACGGGCCAAACGATACCCACCATTTGCACCACGAGTTGAAACCACAAGGTTTGCTCTTCGCAGTTTTACAAAAAGTTGTTCTAGATATGGCAGGGATACATCCTGCCTTTTAGCAATGTCAGTCAGCGATGTGAGATTATCAGGCCCTAAGAACGCCAAATCAGCCAAAGCCACCATAGCGTAACGCCCTTTTGTTGAAAGTTTCATACAAAATCACACTTTCATTCACCTTCCGGTGGAGTTTTGGCTCAATTTTATTGACCTACGCGCAGGTGTTGCGTAACCCACTTGGGATTGCGGTTTTCCGCATTACTAATTAGAATGGTTCTAAACTGAGGTCTGACGGAGGTCAAGCCAGTGAGGAACCCTAAACCACCAAAGGAACGCAATGCCCGAAGTGATATTTCCTGGCCCAGAGGGCCGCCTCGAAGGTCGTTACCACCCACAGAAAACAAAAGATGCACCGATTGCTATCGTTTTGCACCCGCATCCTCAATTTGGCGGGACAATGAACAATAAAGTAGTT
This sequence comes from Planktomarina sp., assembly GCA_028822275.1. Taxonomy (GTDB): domain Bacteria; phylum Pseudomonadota; class Alphaproteobacteria; order Rhodobacterales; family Rhodobacteraceae; genus Planktomarina. Next base: position 4,925 of record JAPKEA010000187.1, read on the forward strand.
TATAATCTTCACTATGCATTCTACAATATGGGTTTTACCGTATTGCGCTTTAATTTTCGCGGCGTAGGTAGATCCCAGGGTGAATATGATCAAGGGATAGGTGAGTTAAGTGATGCGGCATCAGCCTTAGATTATCTCCAGTCCATGAACACAAACTCAAAACATTGCTGGGTTGCTGGCTTTAGTTTTGGTGCATGGATAGGAATGCAATTATTAATGCGCCGTCCCGAAATCACTGGGTTTATAAGTGTAAGTCCTCCAGCCAATATGTATGATTTCAGTTTTTTGGCACCCTGCCCGGCTTCTGGCTTGATTATTAATGGTCTAGCTGATCGCGTCGCACCGCCTGAAGATACTGTAAGTTTGGTTAATAATCTGCACGAGCAGAAAGGGATAACAATCACACACGAAGAAGTAGAAAAGGCAGGTCACTTTTTTGAGGATCAACACATGGATCCAATGATTGATTCAGTTCAAACCTACGTAAGACGCCGTTTGACTGAAAATACGAGATAACATTTGTCCGGCTGGTTACAAATTCGTTTATTCAGCCGGACTTCTTTTCAAAAAAACAACACAGTCCAATTAATTTTTAAGATATCCGTATCTTTTTTATTAAAAATTTAATTCTATTAATTA
>JAPKEA010000009.1 GCA_028822275.1 Planktomarina sp.
TAGTACAACTTTAATGCCACTTTAAACATAAAAATTAGGATGGTATCTCAGTTAATTTATTAACTTTGACCCACTTGCTTATTCGTTGCGTTGGTACATGGATATCTTTCAAAATGGTATGGTGGATCCAACTGCAGTTATAGGCTGGTGGTCTGATATCTGGAGCAACGCACAGTAGATTAGATCCATCCGTAATTCGTTTTTTATTGGCTTTTGAGCAACAATAATCTCAACGGCCTTGGGAACTTTGGCCGCCATCGGTTTAGCCTCAAGTGAAATGCCATTCCGTCGCCCAATTATGGCTTTGTTGATTTCACCGATGATTGTTCCTTTGGTTATCACTGCCTCTGGCTTGTTCTTTTTCTTCTCAAGCGTTGGACTAGCCAAAACCTACATGGGGATTATTCTCGCGCACGCTGCACTTGGTACCCCATTTGTAATCATTACAGTGACAGCAACGCTGTCGGGTTTCGATCAGTCTTTAACACGGGCCAGTGCTAATATGGGAGCTGGTCCTATCCGGACCTTCTTTAAGGTACAGATGCCTTTGATTTTGCAGGGGTCTTGTTTCTGGTGCATTGTTTGCCTTCATCACTATTTTTGACGAAGTGGTAGCGGTGTTACAATTGGCCGATGTACGCCAACGGACCATCCCTAGACAAATGTTTAGTGGCATCCATGAACAGATTTCGCCAACAATTTTGGCAGTTGCTACTATTTTGGTGATTATTTCTGTCTTGCTTCTCACCACAGTTGAGCCTCTGCGTCGTCGGTCTGAGCGCCTGCGCGGCGTTAGCTCGGCCTAACCTATACGCCTCAAAAGAGGGCAGGTCTCTGAATTTGAAACACCTGGGAGCTCGCGAATCCGCGCCAGCACACCGTCAAAGTTGTACAGGCTCGTGGTTTCTAGCTCTATAACCAAGTCCCAAACCCCACATGTGCGGTGCAGTGAAGTCACTTCCGGCATCCTTTGCAGAGCTTTTTGCACCGAATTTGCCGTATTGCCTCGTACTTCTATCATCATTACGGCGCGAACCATCTCTTCGACGTCAATTTCGTTTAGCTCTATTGTGAACCGCTTAATTGTTCTGCTGTCGATAAGACGGGTCAGGTGACTTTGCACAGTCCCCCTCGCAAGACCCAGAATACCAGCCAAAGTGGTGACGGAACTTCGCCCATCTATCTTTAATCGGGTCAAGATTTTACGATCAATTTCATCAATTTTAGACATTTAGCTTTTTTACCTACTCATTTTGATCAAAATATATAAGTTTTGAACAAGTTTTAGGCTCTTTGTGCAAGGCTTTGGCTGGCATTGTAATGAAAATTTCGGTTCGGAGGTCTTGATGCACACTCATTGTACAATTTTAGGATTGCCACTTCAGGCGGGAACCGGGCGGGGAGGCTGCCTGATGGGGCCAGATGCATTCCGAACGGCCGGTTTAGGCGATGTTATCATCTCACAAGGTTTTGGATTCGCAGATTTAGGGAATATGAGATTTCCTCATACTATCCCGGACGTCACTGGCCCCTCACATTTGAAAAAGCTTTCTGAAATTGTTGCCTGGACGCATGATATTCAGGCCCAAGCGTCTGCATTGGCTATGACCGAGACCTTTCCAATTTTTATTGGCGGTGACCATTCAATGGCTGCGGGAACCCTGACGGGCATGGCACAGGCCGCACAGGCTAAAGGGCGTCCACAATTTGTGCTTTGGCTAGATGCACATCCTGATATTAATACATTGACTAGTACTACAAGTGGCCATTTGCACGGTACGCCCATGGCCTACGCTTTGGGTATGCCAAGTTTTAAAGGCATCTTCCCGCCGGTATCGTCCCCATTAGATCCTGCAAATGTTTGCATGATAGGGCTTCGTTCAGTTGATGAGCCTGAGCACCAGTTTATTTCGGAGTTGGGGATGGATGTTTATGACATGCGGCAGATTGACGAAGGCGGCGTTGCAAAGCCGGTCTCCAATTTTCTGAATCGGGTCAAGGCTGCGAATGGTTTGCTGCACGTTAGTTTTGATGTTGATTTCCTCGATCCAGAGATAGCACCGGCGGTCGGAACGACTGTACCAGGGGGTGCCACATTCCGTGAGGCGCATTTGATCATGGAGATGGTGCATGACAGTGGTTTAGCTTCCTCCCTTGACCTGACTGAACTCAACCCATTCTTGGATATTCAAGGAAAAACAGCGACTTTGATGTGTGATCTCACTGCCTCTTTGCTTGGCCGCAAAGTACTCGACCGACGTACTAGGGGTTTTTGATATGAACACTTTATCTCCATCACCGCTGGCGATGGTTCCATTTGTTTCTGTCGATAATATGATGCGGCTGGTCAATTCTATTGGTGCTGCTCAGATGATATTGGAGATTTGTGAGTATATTGAGGCAGATTTTAAACGCTGGCCTGAATTTGATAAAACCCCACGGGTGGCCGCACATTCTGAAGAGGGGGTCATTGAATTAATGCCTACCTCCGATGGAGAATACTACGGTTTCAAATATGTAAATGGTCATCCAGCCAATATGGCTCGCGGATTTCAAACTGTTACTGCCTTTGGGGTGTTGGCCAAAGTTTTAAATGGCTATCCCGTTTTGTTTTCTGAAATGACGATACTGACGGCTCTTCGGACGGCCGCGACAAGCGCGCTTGCGGCTAAGTACTTGGCGCCAAAAGGTGCTAAAGCTATGGGTATGATCGGCAATGGTGCACAATGTGAATTTCAAGCTTTGGCATTTCAGAAAGTCGTTGGAGTTGAAACAGTACGTCTGTATGATATCGATCCACTTGCGACCGAAAAGGCATCACGAAATCTGAAGTCATCGGGTCTCAATGTGATTATTTGTAGAAGTGCGGAAGAGGCCGTGACGGGCGTTGACATAATCACGACTTGTACGGCGGACAAGCAAAATGCGACCGTTCTTAGTGATAATATGGTGGGTTCCGGGGTGCATATTAATGCTATTGGTGGAGACTGCCCGGGCAAGACAGAATTACATCGAGATATTTTGCTGCGCGCCAATATTTTCGTCGAATACCCGCCCCAAACGCGTGTTGAAGGCGAAATTCAAGTGTTGGATGAAGATCATCCAATAACCGAACTTTGGCAAGTGATTAACGGTCAAGCCGATGGACGAACATCAGAACGTCAGATCACACTTTTTGACAGTGTCGGCTTTGCAACCGAAGATTTTTCAGCCCTGCGGTATGTCCACCATCAACTAAAAAATGGTGGTCATTATATAAACCTTGATTTGCTCGCCGATCCTGACGATCCGCGTGACCTTTTTGGGATGGTTATACGCGCGAAAAGTGCGAAATAGTGCACAATTTAAGAAAGAATATGCGACTGGCGTGTTACCTTCCGGATGAGGTTGCATTGTCATTCATGACAGATTTGATCCCCGATGCACCGATGCGGGTTGAGATCGCATCGCATGCAAGTCTAATGGTTGAAAAGCTTAGAGCAGAAGATTCACCGTCGATGATGGAGCTATTCTTGAGTGAATATGGTTTGTCGTCTGAGGAGGGAGTGGCGTTAATGTGCCTCGCCGAAGCTCTATTGCGCGTACCAGATGCTGCAACGATGGATACATTGATTGAAGATAAGATTGCGCCGTCTGAGTGGGGCAAACATTTGGGTGAAAGCCACTCAAATCTCGTAAATGCCTCTACTTGGGCCCTGTTTTTGACTGGACATGTATTGGATGCGCCTTCTCGAGGTGTGGCCGGTGTTTTGCGTGGTGTGATCAAACGCTTGGGTGAGCCGGTCATCCGAAAAGCTGTTGCACGCGTCATGCGTGAGATGGGGCACCAATTCGTGCTGGGTCAAACCATTCAAAAAGCAATTCCGCGTGCTAAAAAATATGAATTAAAATCGTATACTTATAGCTATGATATGCTGGGTGAGGCGGCGATGACGGATGCGGATGCTAAGGCATATTACATCTCATATGCTGATGCTATTACAGAAATAGCCAAGGCAGCAACATCTGAAGATATCCGCGAAAATCCAGGTATTTCTATAAAATTATCTGCGCTTCATTCACGCTATGATTTGTTACACCGCGATCAGGTCATGCAAGATTTGGTTCCGCGAGCGCGCGCTCTGGCACTTTTTGCAAAATCTGCGGGTATCGGACTTAATATTGATGCAGAAGAAGCTGCGCGCCTTGACCTGTCTCTTGATGTAATTGAGGCGTTACTCTCCGAGCCGGCATTGGCTGGCTGGGATGGTTTTGGTGTGGTCGTGCAGGCATATGGAAAACGTGCTTCTTTTGTAATTGAATGGCTTTATGAGTTGGCGCGTAAGTTTGATCGACGTATCATGGTACGTCTGGTAAAAGGCGCATATTGGGACAGTGAAATCAAACTTGCGCAGGTAGAAAGCCTTCCAGGCTTCCCAGTGTATGGCGCTAAACATAATACCGATATCAGTTATATCTGCTGTGCTACGAAGTTGCTTCAAATGCCGGATAGGATCTACCCACAATTTGCAACACATAACGCGCACACAATTGCAGCTGTTTTGAACCTGGCTGAAATGTATGACAATGAAGATTTTGAATTCCAACGCTTGCATGGGATGGGCGAGGCATTGCACGATCAGGTTGTTCAATTATATGGAACAAAGTGCCGAATTTATGCGCCGGTCGGTCATCACCAAGATCTCTTGGCTTATCTGGTGCGTCGCCTATTGGAGAATGGTGCGAATTCGTCCTTTGTTAATCAAATTTTTGATGCAGATGTTCCTTCGGATATCGTTGCTGCTGATCCTTTTGAAAAGCTGGGTTGTGCAGGTCCGAAAGTGGCACCGCCGGAGGCTCTTTTTGCCCCTGAGCGTAAGAATTCTTTGGGGTTTGATTTGGCTGATCCCCTTATTTTGGAAAGCCTGCAAGCGGGACGGATCGTAACACGGGATTGGAATTTTGGAACACAGGGTTCGCTACAATCTGTCGTAAGCCCATCAAATGGGCAGAACATTGGTCAGGTACGTTTTATATCCCCGCAGCAAGCCAAAAGTATGATTGAGGGCGCTCAACCATGGAGCAAAAACGCACAGATCCGCGCAGGCATCCTGCAGAATGTTGCGGACCTGTACGAACAAAATGCAGATAAGTTGTTTTCTTTGCTAACTCATGAGGCAGGAAAAACATTGATTGATTGCATTGGGGAGGTGCGAGAAGCCGTTGATTTTTTGAGGTATTATGCTGAACAAGCCAAAATATATGATGCGTCAGCGAACGGCTTATTCACGTGTATCAGTCCTTGGAATTTTCCACTAGCAATCTTTAGTGGGCAAATCGCAGCGGCTCTTGCTGCGGGTAATGGTGTTTTGGCAAAGCCTGCTGAGAGTACCAGCATGATCGCTCACTTTGCGGTAGAATTGATGCATCAAGCAGGAGTACCAAAATCCAGCTTGCAGCTTGTTGCGGGGTTTGGTGCAGAAATTGGCCCCACATTGTGCAGTCATAGCAAGGTAACTGGGGTGTGTTTCACAGGATCAATGGCCACAGCGCAGGCCATCAATAAAACTATGGCGCGTGAATTGCCTGCACATGTTCCATTTATCGCTGAAACAGGCGGTCTAAATGTAATGATTGTGGACAGCACTGCTTTGCCAGAGCAATCTGTTCGTGATGTTTTGGCCAGCGCTTTCCAATCAGCGGGACAGCGTTGTTCAGCTCTGAGGGTCTTGTATGTGCAGGCTGACATAGCTCCAAGTTTTACCAAGATGCTTTATGGAGCGATGGAAGAGTTGATTGTGGGTGATCCTTCCCGTGCTGATTGTGACGTGGGGCCGGTTATAGACCAGGTTGCTCAAGATAAAATTCTGGCACATATTGCGCGGGGTCGTGTGTTGTTTCAAACGTCCGCCCCTAAGAATGGAACATTTGTTGCCCCGACTGTATTGGGGGTTGGAGGCGTTGCTGATCTTGGTGAAGAAATCTTTGGTCCTGTGCTGCATTTGGCGACGTTTGAGGCCAGAGAACTCGATTCTATAATTAAAGACGTGAATGCGACTGGCTACGGATTAACATTCGGTTTTCACAGTAGAATTGATGCGCGTGTGCAAAAAATTGTAAGCCAAGTGGATGTTGGAAACATTTATATAAATCGCAATCAAATTGGTGCCGTCGTCGGTGCGCAGCCATTTGGTGGACATGGATTAAGTGGGACGGGACCAAAAGCCGGTGGTCCTAGGTATGTGCCCCGTTTTGCATCTCAAACTTTATTAGAGGCTGATGGTGATTTACCAGCAGAGATGAGTATCTCTGAAGTTGAGATGGTGTTTGGTAAGGGTGTTGCGCCATTTACTAATGGCTCAATCGACCTTCCGGGCCCAACGGGCGAGTCCAATCGTTACAGCGTCTCACCGAGAGGTCGAATTTTGTGCATGGGGGCAGGAGCGGATGCGCTTGCTGTTCGTGCCAGAAAGCTCGGTTGCAATGCCATTGCAGCCACTTTGAATCCAGCTCTTCTGAGCGATATCGAGGGCTTGGAAGCAGTTGTTTACGCCGGCTCGCACGGCATTCCTCTACGTGTTGTTTTGAGTGAGCGTAAGGGGCCAATCGTTCCTCTGTTGATGGACGAAAGCTTTGAAATGTGGATTATGCGTGAGAAGTCTGTTTGTATCGATACAACTGCTGCAGGTGGCAATACTGTTTTATTGGCCAGCCAGACCTAATGTTTAACCTTGCGCGTTAAATAGTCGGCCGGGGCCTTGCATGGCGTCTGCTTTGCCTGTCAGTTGCCCTAAGTGCCATGCCAAAGCTAGGTTGCTTGATATAACGGGGAGATCTGTACTGACCTCTAAAGGCTCAATCAAATCCAAGGTGCGCAGATTAGTGCAACTCAGAAAAATTCCGTCTACGTCACTTAATTTACAAAGCTTTTGTGCTGCCTCCATGACGGATTTTCCTGATATGCGCACAACTTTTGCTTCTACTGCTTCAGAAAAGGTCCCAAATGCAGGGCTCTGCACACCATTATCTGCTAAAACATTTCTTAAGTTAGCGTTCACAATTTCTATATAAGGTGACAGAAACGCAAGCCTTTTTATGTTAAGTTGTTTGCAAGCCGCTATGAGTGCAGACACTGGCTCACTTACTTCATTAGACTTGACCCCAGCTTTCACCAGGCGCCTAATTTCACTAATTCCAATTTGTGCTGTGCCCGACGTACAGCCATAGCCCACGGCGTGAAAATTCAACGTTTCAGGAAGCAAGCTCGCGGATACTGTGATATGATCTGCCATTGATTGCAGCGTTTTTGCAGTCACCTTTTGACTGCTTGGAACACGTGTAAAAAACAGATCTGCCTCACCACGAAGCGCGATCATATCTCGTTCGATTGTTTCATCTGATTGCAAGACTATCACTGCAATTCTAGTTGGCTCAACTTTTGCCAGATCATAAGAAAATACAGTCATCCTTTTAGCCTCGGCATTTTTGGTTTCGCTGGCGTAGTGAGCCATTCGGCCCCATCATCGCGAATGACTATATTCTCTTCTGCAACTAAGGCGACACCGGGGCTGATTTCGATGCCCGGTTCTAATGTGATAACCATTCCGGGTACTAAGACTGTATTGTCAGTGGGAATGAGGCTGGGCCATTCAGTTAAATTCATGCCTAATCCATGTCCGTATCTACCTGCATCCGAACCGCTTGCACCATTTGATACAACCCTATCCATTGCATAAAAAAGATCGGCTGCCGTGCTGCCGGGGCGGGATATTTCAAAGGCGGCATATGTGGCTTCAATCATTTTTGCATGAGCCTCATCAACTCTGGCTGGTACAGAACCCACTGCAAAATTTCGATCATAATCACAAAAATAACCATCTGATACGAGACCAGTGTCCAACATTAAAACGTCTCCATGCGAAAGTGGGCGATCATCTGCGGGAGAAATAACGTCTCCATATCCACTGGGCGCCGCTGCACCAGCAAGATAGGGTACCCAATCTGCACCTTCATCGAGGCAAAGCCGTTGGAAATCGCGGTAAACCCGTTCTAGAGGCACACCTGCTTCGGCAATTTCAGGTACCCGATCAAAAGCCCTCCCAGCAATTCCACAGGCATTTCTGATTTTATCGATTTCAGCTTCTGATTTCACAAGGCGAAGATTTTGCAAGATACCTTCATCTGATCCAATGGGGTTCTCTAAGGCGGCGTTCAATCGTTCAAAATCAGTCAAAGGCATGCGCAGGTGCGATTGAATGCCGCTTGGAGTCCCAATATGAGGTCCAAGGCTGCGCAAAGTATCTGCGAGCAAGCTGACGCCGTCATCCTTTAGGTCTGGCGCACGCCATGTACGTATATCTGTGACCCAACTGCGTGCCATTAATACTGCGCCAATTGACGGAATTACAGCGATAGGACCTCCGGAAACAGGTATAACTAAAAACCAAGGACGGCACGGGCTTTCCCAAAACCTAGTTAAATATCCAGTAAAATAGCGCACATCAGGTTCGGTTGTTAGCAAAATTGCATCTAAGCCGTATTGGCTCATTTGACTTTGAGCGCGTTTAACTCGTGCTTGGAACTCAGATGTTTTAAACCCTTGCTTCATCACTCTGGACCTTCAGACATAATCAGCATGACATGTGATGTGGTATCCAAGCTCAACGTATCACGATGTGCACTACAGGCCAAAAGGCCCGCCAACCCACCAGTTCCGGACGGGGTGCTTTGCATATTATGCAGCGTTGCGTAATCTGCGGCGTCGACGCCCTCCTGTTCACTGATAAGTGTGAAAAAATCAGCATCCCGTGCCAATCCTTTGAGTGCAATCAGGGAGGCCTCTTTACAGTCCAAACGTCCCATACAGCTGTCTGGGCCTTCTGCTGTCACAAATTCACCAGCCTTGATGCATCCATGCAATGCCGCGGCATGAGACGGTTCAACTATGATTATACAAACCTCTTGCCCCCAAAGCTTGCGCGTCATAGCCGCCACTGCACCTGCCAGGCCACCAACGCCGGCTTGTAAGAAGATATGGGTCGGCGCCTGCATTTGTCCGTTCGCCTCATTCATTAAAGCGGTGTAGCCTTCCATCAAGCGGTAGCTTGGTTCAAAATACCCCGGCCAAGAACTATCAGAAAGTAGGGACCATCCGTTATCTTCTGCAGATTGCTTTGCCGCTGCCATGCTTTCTTCGTATATTTGACCGGCCCTAATGACTTGCGCACCTTCCGCTTTAAGGCGTTTTGCAAAAGCTTCGGGCACAGTTTCCGCAATGTAAACGACAGAATTTGCTCCAAATGCCTTTGCACCTGCGGCGACACTCATTCCGTGATTACCCGCACTAGCTGTGACATAGGTTTTTCCAGTTTGGCTTTCGCCTTCAACCACAGCGCTGTGGGCAATGACATAGGCTGCACCCAAAGCTTTGAAGCTGCCCAACCCCATGCGGCTACGTTCATCTTTGATACTAATACGCCCAATGCCTTGTTCAGATGCCATGGCAGTTGCGTTCACCAAAGGTGTCACAGCTGCACTCGGGCACCGAGCGAGCAAAGCTTGAACTTGCTTTGTATTGTCGGAAGGAGCTGGAATATCGCGCAGAATAGCGCAGTCCAAGCCGATGTGTCGGTGTGGGTTATTTAAAATTTCCATACAATTAGGAAAGCCCAAAAACCTTTAGATATCAAGTTCAGAAGTGGCCAGTGATCGCATTGAATTGACAGCCAGTAGTCTAGCGGTACTGTCTTGAACGGATATAAAGGAATGTTCTGATGAAATTGATTCACCCCCAACATACAGCCCCAAAAGAAGGTGATGAAATGCGCACCACTGGAGTTCTGGTTTGTTATCCGGTTGACGCGCTTCCTCAGGCTGATTTGGTCGGGGCGCTAATACGCCGCGAAGGTGCTGTGAATATTGCAACCCTGAAAGTTCCACCACGAGAGGCTGGTTGCATTGATGTTCAGGCAGGTCACTTTGCGCGTATTTTATCAGTTGATGGGCCACAAGTTGGTGATCTTAATATTTGGAACACTCATAATATCCAGGAGTGTTTCTACAGTGGAAAAACGCGGGCGTTGCATGGCACGCATGTTAGTACAGGCGACAGTCTTTGGTCGAATTTGCCATACATGCGTCCTATGGCCACGATCACTTGCGATACGCTTGACTGGTACGGATATGATGCGGACGGTGGTTCGGTGCATGATGTCATTGGCACTCGTTGTGATCCTTATACTGGGCGGTTATTGAATGGAGAAAACTACCACCATTGTTGCCATTCCAATTTAACCCGCGCTATGGCAGATCATTTCGGTCTTACGTTAGCGGATGCAGAAATGCATGTGCATGATGTGATGAATGTGTTCATGTTGACTGGTTTTACTCATGACACACATCAGTATTTTATGAAGGCGAGCCCCGTTAGGCCTGGCGATTTTATAGAGCTAGAGGCGCAGGTAGATATTACATTGGGCCTTTCAGCTTGTCCTGGAGGAGACTGTGGAAATGAACATTCAAGCGATGTGGCCTCCTGCCATCCGCTACATATAGAGATTTATGCACCAACCAATTTGGAGGGATTTTCGCCTGCTAAGCTAAACCAGTACGCTGGAAATCATGGAAGATAATTTTTTTGTAATAGTATTTTAAGGCATTAAATTAATGTTAGGTGGAATTAATTTTTGATCAAAAGTAATTTGAAAACTTGTATGTCTGGTTTAGCTGTCAGGGAAACTTCTAGTGCTTTGTTCAGCGGTGCTATAGCGGGTAAAACAAAAATAGTAATACAGAAAACTTTTGCTTTTAGTCACGCGAAGGTTTCGTACATGTATTTTAGGTCAGGACCTTATTTATTGAAAACCAACGTGTATCAGTGAAGTCACCATAGGCTAGTGGAAAAAAACCTAAGTATAATGTTGCTCTGGTTAATTTTCATTTTAACTACCTACCACATGATTTTGGACAGGCATATGGGGTTTTGGATCAATGCCCAAAGCTTGGGCTGCATGTACTGCCCAGAAGGGGTCACGAAGCATCTGCCGTCCAAGTAAAGTTACATCACATGTACCATTTTCAATCAAAGTATTAGCTTGCTTGGGATCAGTGATGTACCCGACTGCCATCGTTTTGAGCCCAGTGGCCGCACGCAGTTTGCCAGCGAGGCCTACTTGATCTGAAGTTCGCTCTCCGATGCTGGCACGGGCCGCAGGGGTTGCGCCACCGCCAGAGCAATCGATTACATCAACGCCTGCTTGTTTTAGCCATTTAGCAATCTGTATGTTCTCTTCGATTCCATGACCACCCTCTATCCAGTCATGCACAGACAAGCGAGTGGCCAGTGGGAGGTTTTCAGGCCAAACTGCCCGCACAGCCTCAGCTGTTTCTAGCAAGAAGCGCGCCCGGCTGCGTAGATCACCGCCATATGTGTCATCGCGTGTATTGACCAATGGGGTCAAAAAAGAGTGCTGAAGGTAGCCGTGGGCTGCGTGCAGTTCGAGCACTTTATAACCAGCTTCTAAAGCGCGTTTGGCACTTGCAACGAAATTAGCGGTCATTGCATGAATGTCGCCCACACTCATTGCGTTGGGTGTCTTCCAAAGACGCGTGCCATCCGGATCAAAGGCTTGATCTGTGGGACCATACGTTTCCCAGCCATCTTTTTCATTGCTGGCAATATGTGCCCCGCCATTCCAGGGGACATGCGCGCTACCTTTGCGTCCTGCATGTCCAATTTGGATTGCGGGAACTGCTCCCATGCTTTCAACGAAAGCATTTATTGGCGCTACAGCTTCCATCTGACTGTCATTCCAAAGCCCTGTGCAGCCAGGGCTAATCCGACCATCAGCGGTAACAGCTGTTGCCTCACATATAATCAATGCAGCACCACCAATTGCGCGTGCACCAAGATGAGTGCGGTGCCAATCATTCATGACTCCATCAATGGCTGAATATTGACACATTGGTGCCATTCCGACCCGGTTTTTCAGGGTTACGTCCTTAATTTTAAGAGGTGTGAATAGAGCTGACATATTTAGTCTCCAAAAAGGAATTTATAGAGGTGCTTGGCGCCCGCGGTAGCGACAGGTGAAAATTTATGACTCTTTTTTATCTTGAACGATATTCATGCCTGCTATGCCGGAAAACCCTATTTCTACAGTGGCAAAAGGCCCACCATGGCACATTTGACCAAGGTCTGTGGTATCCGCTGGTTCAGAGTTTGCCAAAACCTCTTCTGCAAATTGTTCAGCATTATCTTTAGGGCGGTATCCTAGAAAACTGGCCTTGTGGTTATCTACGGGGCATCGGTCATTATTTGAGACGCCGTAAACAATTGAGAAGCCAGTAATAGGCGTGTTTATTGCTTGTTGGACCATATGAATCATATCATCATAAGAAAGCCACGAGCCAAGCGCGCGCGTATTGTTGACTTGCGCGGCGGATAGGATGCGCATGTGTACACTTTCAATGCCTTTCTTGTCCCAGTACAAGCTACCCAAGTCTTCAGCAAAGCACTTGGCTAGACCATAATAAGTATCTGGGCGATGTGCCACTTCAGTATCAATCCGCATAGTTTTAGGATGCATGCCCACAGCATGTATGGAGCTTGCGTATATCACGCGTTGCAAACCTTTGCGCGCGGCGGCTTCCCACACATTGTAGGCGCCAACTATGTTTGAATGTAAAATTGCATCCCAGGGAGCTTCGTCGCCGATAGCGCCAAAATGGATTACCATATCCGCGCCGTCTAACACCGTTTCCATTTCTTCGAGTAAGCCAAGATCGGCTTTTATGTAAGTCTCGCCATCGTAGAGGTTACCAATATCCTCCACCCAATCTGTTGAGACCAACTCATCACACATGTTTGTCAAAGGCTCACGCAGGTAGGAGCCCAAACGGCCAGCTGCTCCAGTTAATACCATTTTTTTCATTAGATTATTGCCTTTTCTACAAATGGTTTTCCTTCAGCGATACGCTGGTATGCGAAGGGAGTAAGATCGATTGAGCGATATTGCCCATAAGTTATTATTTCAGAGACACCACGGCCCATAGCCATTGATTGCTGAAGGCCATGACCTGAGAAACCGTTTACGAAGACAAAGTTTTTGACCTCATGGTGGGGTCCAATGATCGCATTTTGGTCAAAGGTATTGAACGCGTAATGTCCCGCCCAGCTATTAATTAGTTTGATGGATTCAAATTGAGGCACCCGGTTCGCGACGATAGGCCATACTTTTTCCTGCCAAATGGAATGATCCTGATTGAAATCGTCGTAGTTCACGGCCGGGTCCTGATCTGGAGAGCAACCGGCTAGATAGTATTTGCCTTCACTGCGCATATGAACGCCCGATGGATCAATCGTAAGGGGTAAGTCGCGGTCAAGCGGTGTTTCAGCGTCAAAGATGAATGTGTAACGCTTGCGTGGCTCAACAGGTAACTTTAGACCAGCCATCTGGGCTGTCTTAACAGCGCGTGGGCCCGAGCAGTTCACCAAAGTCCCACATGTAATTTTTTCACCAGACTTAAGGGTCACATCTGTGACCCGCTTATCAGTAATGCCAATCGCAATAGCTTCGTTCTCAACATACTCGGCGCCTTTTTCGCGGGCTGAACGTGTCCACCAGTTAAAAATGGTTCCCCCATCAAAATAGCCTTCGTTTATCAAGTTATGATTACCCGCAACAATATCGTCGACCATATAAAAAGGGTAATCTACTTTAATCTCAGTCGCATTCATGTGCCGTGTGCCTGCGCCCAGTTTGGTCTGAATTTCTTGGCATTCTTTGAGTGTTACAGCAAATTCTGCATTATTTGCCAAATACAAGTAGCCAAATGACTGTAAAAAAATATTTGGCACCCGTGGGTCATAGTCAAAGAAACTTTGGAAGTTATTAATAAACTCGGCCCCAAACTGACTTATTTGAATATTTGTTGAATTTGAGAACTGTTGACGGATGCACGAGTTCGTGTGGCTGGTCGAGGCAAATTCAAAGCTCATATCGCGTTCAATTACCAAGATAGAACCTGCAAAATCTAGGTTGCGAGAGAGCCACCAAGCGACGGAGCTACCGTACATTGCCCCACCAATAATAACCACATCATATTCAGTTAAATTTGGTATATTTTGGGCCCAAGCCATTCTAAAATTGTTCCCCATTCTTAGTACGTAGCAGGACTTCTGCAATGGTTTTAGCTTTTAAACCATATACTTCACGCGCAGCCTCCTCTGAAATATATCCATGTGCAAGGTCTCGAATGATCTCTTCCGCTTGTCGTGCTCCAACTGGGCCATACCCAGCCCCGCCCGGGAAGGCCATCATCACTTTACGTCCATGCGGTACAAACTGTTTGCCTTTGCCTTTCATTTGGGTCCCGTCATCAAGCGCGATGGTCGTAGCCGCTCCAATGTCACCGCCTTGGCGGCCATTTGCAGGATGGTTAACCCGATCAAACATCGCCTGTATATCAAATTCATGCCCTTCTTGTGCTCCTACTTCCATATACTGACCCAGACCACCTCGGTATTTTCCAGAACCACCACTGTCGGGGCGCAGTTCTTTACGCCAAATTATGACTGGTCCAACTTGCTCTGTGGCTTCAACCGGCATTGTCATAACACCGCTCGGAAAGGCAGTTGCATTCATGCCATCGAGTGTTGGCCGGGCACCCGATCCGCCTGAATTAAAGGTCAGGACCTCGGCACGGCGGGTACTTGATGTAGCAGGGGCACCTGTGCGTGGGCGTAGCGAAACTTGGAAGTTGCACAAACAGCCCGCGCCCTCTGCGGGCACCATATTGGGCAATAGCTGATCAAGTGCGGAGTAGACAGCGTCTGGCACCATATGCCCGATGACATGTCGCAGAGCCACGGGGGCCGGATGCAAAGCATTCACAATTGAATTTTCAGGAGCTATCACCTGAAAGGGTGCAAGGCTTGCCGCGTTGTTTGGAATTTCTGGGGCCACTGCACATTTTAAAGCATAACATGCGTAGGCTTTTGTATAGACTAAGGGGCAATTGATACCCTTTTTATCTAATTCTGAGGTACCCTCAAAATCACAAACTATACGGTCTTTCTCTATGCTGAGGCAGACTTTAAGATCAACAGGGTGTGAATAGCCATCGCTTCGCATTTCTCCAAAGGCTTGGCCTTGGGTGAGGGCGTTAATACGCTCAAGTGTGGCGCGCCGCGAATTTGAGAGAATATAATCTGCTATCCCACTCAAGTCATTAAGTTTAAATTCAATCATCATTTCAACCAAGCGGCGATGACCTATTTCATTGCAGGTAGCTAAAGCGTATATGTCGCCAACCAGTTGATCAGGCTCACGCACGTTTCCGCGAATGATATTAACCAACGTTTTATTGACGATACCACGATCTGCAAATTTCATGATTGGGATATACAGCCCTTCCTCATAAATGCTGTTTGCGTCCGCTCCAAAGCCACGACCACCTATATCTACGATATGCGCCGTACAGGCGAAGAAACCTACAAACCTTCCTTTGTAATAGCTTGGTGTGACGATAGTAATGTCGTGTAGATGTCCGGTACCTTCCCACGGATCATTAGTGATATAGATATCGCCCTCAGCAAAGTTTTCAGGTCCAATCCGACGTATAAAATGTGCGACTGCGTCGGCCATAGCATTTACATGTCCTGGAGTGCCAGTGACTGCTTGGGCCAACATGTTACCGTATTGATCGTATGTGCCTGCTGATAGATCACCCGCTTCGCGCACTGACGTTGAGAAGGCTGTACGAACTAAAGCTTGCGCTTGCTCTTCAACAACTGAGATCAGTCGGTTCCACATGACTTGGAACTGCACGTTTGAGGAGCTAGATCCTGGAGAGGACTGTCTCATGAGATTTCTCCCTTTACAGCTAAGTCGATACAGCCGTCGATCAGTATGCTTGCCATACGTGATGTGGGTACAATAATGGTCGTTTCATCTTCTGTGATGACTGCAGGACCTGAAATTCTGTTTCCTGGGTGCATCTGCGCGCGCAAGACTTCTGCGGCTTGGGTGGTTCGTCCCAAGGCAGGATCAAACAATATGCGGGTATTATGTTCTGTGATTGAGGCTGTAGTTGCCATGTCTTCCAAACGAGCAACAGTTTTTTTTGGGGTTGTCGCATTAACAGACCAAACTGTGATCTCAACATCCATACCCTCGACAACGCGCCCAAATAGGGCAGTATAATTTTCTTCAAATAGAGCTAAAAAATTTTCAGCAACTGGGTTGGCAGCCTGCGCAGGTGTTAGGCTTATTGGTATTTCCCAGCCTTGACCTGAATATCGCATATATACTTTATGTTCGGATTCGATTTCAGATTCTGCGTCACAGCTACGCACGAAGCTTGTTGCTTCTGCACGCAGGCCTTCCAACAGGTTCTTAATGGTAACGCTATGAAAATCAGACAAACGCATGAATTGACTGCGATTTGCTTCAAAGCTAAATGGGGCTCGTAAAAAACCAATTGCAGAACCAACACCTGCGCCAGCAGGGATCAAAGCCCGAGTAATTCCAAGCTTTTCGCAGAGGCGTCCGGCATGAAGTGGGGCTGCGCCTCCAAAAGCTATCATAGTATATTCGCTAAGGTCTTCGCCATTCTCAACGGAATGAACTCTCGCTGCGTTGGCCATATTTTCGTCGACCACTTCAGCTAAGCCAAAGGCCGCAGTTTGTGCATCCATTTTAAGGACATCCCCCAAGTGGGTTTGCAAAGCGATGGTACTCGCAGCTGCGTCGAGTGGCATGGTGCCTCCTGCAAAATTTTTAGGGTCAAGTTTTCCAAGGATCAAATCAGCATCAGTTACCGCAGGGCGCATCCCTCCAAGGCTATAACATGCAGGACCGGGTTCTGAGCCGGCGCTTTCAGGTCCAACACGTATTTGATGCATGCTATCAACATGGGCTAGCGAACCTCCACCAGCCCCAATTTCAACCATATCAATTACTGGGATCGAAATTGGCATTCCTGATCCCTTTTTAAAGCGATAAGTTCTTGCAACTTCAAAGACACGAGCTGTCTTTGGAGTTTGGTTTTTTATGAGACAAATTTTAGCAGTAGTGCCACCCATATCGAAAGACAGCACTTTGTCTAATCCATGCCGCGCAGCAATATCCGCAGCAAAGACAGCGCCACCCGCTGGACCTGACTCGACCAAGCGAACTGGAAATTCAGCGGCATTTTCTAGGCTAATTATACCGCCACCTGAGTGCATTAAAAAAATAGGGCAATTTGTACCCTCATCCGCTAGGCAGGCTTGAAGGCGTATAAGATACGACTTCATCAAAGGTTTAATATAGGCATTCGCGATGGTTGTGTTAAATCGCTCATACTCACGCATTTGAGGGCTTACTTGTGATGAGAGCGAGACCATGGCGTTTGGCATTTTTTCAGCTAAAACTTCAGCAATGAGACGTTCATGACTGTCGTTTACATAAGAGTGTAGAAGCCCCACTGCGATGCTCTCAAATCCAGCTGTGATAATTTCATCGGCCAATGCCTCAATATCAGCGCGCTGCAGCGGTATAAGTACTTTGCCATCAGCTTGCATTCGTTCTGCGACTGTATAGCGAAAATTGCGTGGTAATAAAGGATCTGGCAATTTGAGATTTAGGTCGTATTGCTCAAACCGGCTCTCTGTCCTCATCTCGATAACATCGCGAAACCCACTGGTCGTAATAAGTGCCGTTTTAGCACCACTGCGTTCAATCAATGCGTTCGTGGCCAGAGTCGTTCCATGGATAATTTGAGAAATTTTCTTTGGATCAATGCCAGACAAACTACAAACTTGATGCATCCCCTCAATTATTGCATTCTCCGGCGCTGTGTAAGTGGTGAGCACCTTTGACGAATATTGCGCAGTTCCGCACTCTAAAACAATATCTGTAAAAGTGCCGCCGATATCGACGCCCAAGCGAACGGATTTATTTTGCATTGAAGTCTCCTTGTCGGAGGTATTGTAGAAGACATTTTAGTATCATGTAAGATTATTTAAAATATCAGATTGGTAAATTTTATTTATAAATAGTTATCGGAGAATTGAGTGGCGATCATTGCTGTTCTTTGTGGCTTTTTCGCGATGTACGCCATCGTGCGCTGGATACAATAGCGTGCCTGAAATGCCATTCCATTGGGCGTCCATCCATAATTTAACTCGATGAGTGTTACATCTATGAAGAGCGTTCCGTCTGCTAGTTGCTTGGTTGCCATTGCTTTTGGTAAAGCTTCGGCTCCCATGCCATCAGCATTTATCTGCAAAATAGCAGCCAGGTTTGATGATAAAACTGGGTGTGCTATGTGCAATTTTAAATGTTTGGCCGCGAGAAAGTGTCTCGAGTTATTTTAGAGTTATGGCCATAAATATGAATTACCTCGAAGCTTTCGCTAGACCATAACTATTTGTGACGTGAGGTTATTATAACTCTGTCGTGGAAACGATTGCCAGACCATGATTCCGTGTTTTAGGGCTGCGCTGACTATACCAAGGATGACATAAATGTTTCAAGTTTTCCCAACTGCGCGCCTTCGGCCATCACCTTTCTTCCATTCTGCAATGGCCGAAGGTTGTACTAGCGCTTCCATCTATAACCGTATGATATTACCTGCTAGTTTTGGTGATAAAGACAAGGAGTATAGTGACCTAATGAATGGGGTCGTGATGTGGGACGTCGGGGTGGAACGTCAAGTTCAGCTTGAAGGTCCTGATGCTGCAAAACTCGCACAAATATTGAGTCCCCGAGATCTTTCCAAATGTAAGGTTGGACAAGGCAAATATGTTGCGATGTGCAATCATGACGGTATATTGATCAATGATCCGATATTATTGAAATTGCGTGAAGATCTTTACTGGTTTTCAATTGCTGATAGCGATATCTGGTTCTGGGCACGAGCGATCGCGGCGGAGCGTCGTCTAGATGTTAAAATCAGTGAACCGGATGTATCGCCTCTGGCAGTGCAGGGGCCAATGGCAGAAACTGTTGTTGCCTCAATTTTTGGTGACTGGGTTCGGGATTTAAAGTATTTCTGGTTCAAAGAGACAGAACTGAATGGAATTCCACTTGCCGTGCAACGTTCTGGTTGGTCTAAACAAGGTGGTTTTGAAATTTATCTGCGTGATGGAAGCCGAGGCACTGAGCTTTGGAATATCGTAAAGCAAGCAGGCCTGCTTTATAATATAGGAAACGGTGGTCCCACTTCGCCTGAACGTACTGAAAGTGGCCTTGTCAGCTGCGGGTCCGACACTGATGATACTACCAATCCATACGAGGTCCGCCTTGGGAAATTTGTGGATTTGAATCTTCCTGATGATGTTATAGGCATTGAGGCCCTCCGTGGCATTCATGCCGATGGGCCAAAACGCCATCAGCTTGGGCTTGTTTTGGATGGTGACAGTTCTGATCCATTATCCTTCCATTGGGAAAATATTACAGTAGGGGATCAAAAAGTTGGTGATATGACCAATTGCGTTTGGTCTCCGCGGATGCAAAAAAATATAGGTTATGCTTTGATTTCAAAAAAATTCAATGTTGGAGATACTGTAGTTTTGGAGCGCTCTAATGAACGCAAAGTAAACGCCCAGTTGGTTGATTTACCATTTTATTAAAAAGTGATTGGCCATGCATGGGTTCATTTG
Source organism: Planktomarina sp. (assembly GCA_028822275.1). Classification (GTDB taxonomy): domain Bacteria; phylum Pseudomonadota; class Alphaproteobacteria; order Rhodobacterales; family Rhodobacteraceae; genus Planktomarina. The sequence continues at coordinate 19,628 of JAPKEA010000009.1, forward strand.
TGCGTATTTGATGGCCCCAAAATTCTTTAAGTTTATCTTTTTGGTATGGTCTTGGAATCGATTGAACATGCTTGACCCTTTGCCGCAACAATGATTTCTAAATGGTTAAGATTTAGAAGGAATTTGCGCCCATGAAAAAGATCTACGGATCAGCTAATGAGGCCTTAGAGGGCTTGTTGTTTGATGGAATGTTTATAGCCGCTGGCGGCTTTGGCCTCTGTGGACTCCCTGAAAATTTGCTGAGTGCCATTCGAGACGCGGGGACACAAAATCTGACGTTTGCTTCTAATAATGCCGGTGTTGATGATTTTGGCATCGGTATATTGCTTCAAACTAAACAGGTTAAGAAAATGATTTCGTCTTACGTTGGAGAGAATGCAGAGTTTATGCGCCAGTATCTCTCCGGTGAGCTTGAACTTGAATTTAATCCCCAAGGAACTCTAGCTGAACGTATGCGGGCAGCAGGCTGTGGCATCCCAGGATTTTACACTAAGACCGGTGTGGGCACTATGATCGCTGAGGGGAAAGAGCACAAAGATTTCAATGGAGAAACCTTTATTCTTGAGACGGGCTTGTTTGCAGATGTGTCAATTGTGAAGGCATGGAAGGCTGATGAAACTGGTAATCTAGTTTTCCGCAAGACGGCTCGTAATTTCAATCCACCAGCTGCTATGTGTGGCAAGGTTTGTGTCGCTGAGGTTGAGGAAATTGTCCCAACAGGCAGCCTTGATCCTGATCTTATTCACTTACCGGGAATTTATGTTCATCGGTTAATCCAAGGCACACATGAAAAACGTATTGAACAACGCACAGTGAGGGAATCCTAATGGTTGGAGCAAAAGGTTGGGATCGCAACCAAATGGCCGCGCGGGCGGCTTTAGAGTTAGAAGATGGAACATATGTCAATCTTGGTATTGGCATCCCAACATTGGTGTCCAACTATATCCCGGAGGGCGTAGAAGTGACGCTACAATCTGAAAACGGAATGCTGGGAATGGGCCCGTTCCCAACAGATGACGAAGTTGATCCAGATTTAATCAATGCCGGTAAACAAACCATTACACAGTTACCTCAAACTGCCTATTTTGACAGTGCAACTTCGTTCGGTATGATCCGGGGTGGAAAAATAGCGATGGCTATTTTAGGAGCCATGGAAGTGGCTGAAAACGGTGACCTTGCGAACTGGATGATCCCGGGCAAACTGGTTAAAGGAATGGGGGGCGCCATGGATTTGGTGGCCGGTGTTGGACGTGTGGTTGTGGTTATGGATCACACCAACAAAAAAGGTGAAAGCAAAGTTTTGTCCGCATGTACCTTGCCACTAACAGGCGCAGGGGTCGTAGATCGTATAATTACCAACCTTGGAGTTCTCGATGTTGTTGAGGGTGGATTAACGATTGTTCAAACCGCTGAAAATGTTAGTGAAGATGATCTGCGGGCAGCAACGCTGGCTACAATAATTTGACAATATAGATGCGCCAATTACTAACACTCAAAACGTCGTCTAGATCTACAAAGCTCGTGCTTTTAATGGGGTAAGGCTCAACGGTTCAAATGCCAGATCAAACCTTGTAATTAAATTACGCAAAATCTTAGGATCTATGCTCGGCGTAGGTGGTTTAGCTAGCAACCTTACCACTATTGCTGAAGCTTGATCTTCGAGACTAATCTTTTCAGATGTTGCCCATTCATCTATTGTGCGCCTATCGCTGATCTCAGGGTATAAAAAATCTGATTTCATTCTTTGGTAGGTCTCGGCTTGACCTAAGAAATGGCCATCACCGTTCACCACCTCGCTTATTGATCTGATAGCAAGGGTCTCGGTGGTGACTTCTGGGAGCACATTTGCCCGTAGAATTGCACCTAACATATCGTTATCTATGATATAGGCCTGCAGTGAAGCCCCCATCAGGCCAGCCTGTGTTCCAGCGGCCTGCGTCACCAAATTAGACCCAGATTGGATGGCTGTGGTTACAGTCATCGCTTTTTCAAATCCTGATTGGGCGTCGGTGGACTTGCTATCAGTGGCCCCTGCGATTGCGGAGCAGGGTAAATTCCAGTGACGCATTACTTGGGCACACATTGCCGTCGCAAGAGATTGCTCTCCAGAGCCACCTGAAAAACCACCCGTTCTTAAATCTGTGATCATTGGTCGGGGACCCGCAATCACTTGTACATTTGGATCCACACAATAAGCGAACACAACGCCGGCAAGTGCCTCGGCCAATGTCTGCGCAACTGATCCTGCAGTCGTAACTGGGCTGGAGGCACCAAGTTGGCCAAACACATTTGCATGCACGGGAAACCCATGTGCAATTGCTGATTGCATGACTTCGAAACTCTCAGTGTGAAAGCGCAGGGGTGGCACTATATGGTTTATATTGAGTGATACAAAGGGGCGCGCGCGGAATTTAGCTTCAGATCCTGCGACTGCGTAGCAGATCTCGGCAATATCCGGGATATGCTTGGCGTCGGAGACGCTTGTCATAATGTGTTTTTCTGTGCCCAAAAGACATGCAAATAAAGTGTTGATATCCAGATCCCGTGGGGTCGGCATATCGCGGGCGACAAGCGTGCGAGAGAAGAATTGAATATTATCTAGTTGTTCACATAATCTGGCAGAATTAAACAAATCTGATAGTGTTGAAGGTCGGTATGAGTTGCTTTCATTATCGAATATGTTGGGTGCAGCCCCGCCTGTTCCCACATAGGCTGACAGGCCGCCAACTTTCATATCATGTTGCGCACGTCTGCCGCAAAGTATGATACTATTTCTGATTTGGCTAAGCGTGTCCTTTATGAGCCTCTCAGTGAAATGTATCCGTTGGCCTTGGTGGAAGCACCCTGCATCGACCAAAACTTGTGCAGTCTCCACTGAGTATTCTGAGAAACCAATTTCACACATAATTTGGATCGCTGATTGTGCAATCAGTTGTGTCTGGGCGTCGTTTAAGGGGTGATAGCTGTGCCCAGTGGCGAGCACGCTTGGCTTTTGTTCAAAACTAAGGTTGTTTGACTTGCGTCCTCGGCGGGCCATTTTTAAACACTTTCAATTGCAGGACTTTCCGAAAGATCTTAGGCGTTATTGATTATAAGTACTTCAGACATTTTCTGGAAAGCTATGAAAATACCAATGTAATTATTATTTTAGAGCATTTTATTACCGATCAGAGGTTTTCCAACGTGGGTTGATCCATGGTGCCCTGTTGTCCTTAGGAAGGGGCGCACGTCCAAGGATCATATCAGCCCCTTTCTCACCAACCATTATAGAAGGCCCATTCAAGTTTCCATTCGGAATGCGCGGGAAGATAGAGCTGTCGACAACCCGCAATGCATTCACGCCAATCACCCGACATTCTGGATCGACCACGGCCATTGGGTTGTCGCTGCGGCCAATTTTACAGGTTCCACAAGGATGATAAGCACTTTCAACATGTTTTAAAATAAACGCATCTAGCTCAGTGTCGGTTTGCACCTCTGAGCCAGGTTGTATTTCCTTTCCGCGATAGGGTGCAAATGCATCTTGGCCAAATATATCCCGTGTGAGCCGGATACAATGTCTGAAATCGGCCCAATCCTGAGGGTCAGACATATAATTGAACAATATTTTTGGATCATCATCTGGATCTGAAGAGCGCAACGTCACAGATCCGCGTGAAGGCGAACGCATTGGCCCGACATGAGCTTGAAAGCCATGTCCATCAGAGGCGGCTTGCCCATCATACCGCACAGCAATGGGGAGAAAGTGGTATTGGATGTCTGGGTATTTAATCCCAGGCTTTGAACGCAGGAATGCACAAGACTCGAACGCATTTGATGATCCTGGCCCAGTTTTATTAAACAGCCACTGAATCCCAACCCTTAGCTTTCCGATGGGGTTCCAGTATTTGAACAAAGTGATCGGTAATGTGCAGGCTTGCTGTATATAAAGCTCGAGGTGATCTTGTAGGTTTTGCCCAACCCCTGGTCGGTCTGCGACCACAGGAATACCCATCTCTTTCAAATGTTCTGCTGGACCGATTCCAGACAGCATCAACAATTTTGGAGAGTTGATTGCAGAGGCTGCAACAATCACTTCCTTGAGGGCATGCACTATATAAATCTTTTTTCCACTTTGTACTTCTACACCGACGGCTTTGCCGTCTTCTATAACAATACGTCGCGCCATGCATTTGTGCAGGTTAAGGTTTGGTCGCTTAAGCGCAGGTTTAAGATAGGCATCTGCCGCCGACCATCTTTGGCCTTTATAGACGGTTTGTTCCATTGGTGAAAAGCCTTCCTGCTGTTCTCCATTGTAATCTTTGGTGACTTCAAACCCAGCCTGCTGTCCAGATTCAACAAAGGCCTGGTGCAGTGGAATGTCACGTTTCCCTCGGGTTATGTGTAATGGGCCGTCTGTACCGCGCCAATGTCCATCTCCGCCCTGTCCACTTTCATGCCAGTTTTCCATTCGCAGAAAATAAGGCAACACGTCTGAATAGGACCAACCTTCTGCACCGTTTTCAGCCCAGTTATCATAATCACCTGCGTGCCCACGAACGTAAACCATACCGTTTATTGAGGACGAGCCTCCAATGACTTTACCCCTCGGGCAGGCCAATTCGCGCCCGTCGAGGTGTGGTTCAGGTTCGGATTTATATCCCCAATCATAACGTCTCATATTCATGGGGAATGATAAGGCTCCAGGCATTTGTATAAAGGGGCCGGCATCTGTGCCACCATATTCCAGGACCAAAACTGAATGTTTGCCATCCTCTGATAATCGCGCGGCCATTGCGGAACCAGCGGATCCTGATCCTATGATTACGAAATCTGCTTCCATTATGCCTCCAAGTCTAAAGATTAACCTGACTTATTTCTGCCTAAGAGCAAGCGAAACTAAAGTAATTTTGAAATAAGAATTAAATTTTTTATACTACCGTTACTTTTAGACCGCCGAAACGGTATCTTAAGTACAAAATAATAAAATTTATTGTTTTTGACGGTGAAATGAGCAAAAGGCTGGAACGCTTAGATTATTCTGCGTAATACTAAAGGAAAACATCGAATAAGTGAGGACCTCAATGTCGTTGATGACTGGCGGCCAGGCCGTGGTGAAAACTCTTACAGCATTGGGTGCACGGCAAGGTTTTGGCGTTCCGGGAGAAAGTTTTCTTGCGGTTTTGGATGCGTTTTGTGATGAACCAGATTTTAGCTTTACTGGATGTCGTAATGAAGGAGGCGCGGCCTTTATGGCCGAGGCTTGGGCTAAATTGACTGGTGAAGTTGGACTTTGTTTTGTGACCCGCGGGCCTGGTGCAACAAATGCAAGCATAGGTATTCATACCGCTATGCAATCTTCTACGCCGTTGATCCTCTTTGTTGGACAGGTTGGGCTGGAACATCAAGGTCGTGAAGCTTTTCAGGAGCTAGATTACCGACAAGTTTTTGGTCAAATTGCTAAGTATGCTACGGAGATCACAGATGTATCACGTACGCCTGAAATTATCCGAAGAGCTTGGTCTATTGCAATTTCGGGTCGTCCAGGACCAGTTGTTATTGCTCTACCAGAGGACGTGCTTACGCAATCTACCAATTTGTTTATCCCGCTAAGTATTATTGAGGCCCCCAGAGCGGGTCCTGATCTGAATGGTGTCAGGACGATTACAAACAGAATTAGTAAGAGTAAACGTCCCGTAATTTTGGCTGGTGGTGGGGGATGGAACACTGAAGATCGCTTAAGCTTGAAGAAATTTTCACACAAATTTTTCATACCTGTGGTTTGCGCTTTTCGCTATCATGACCTGTTTGACAATACCGACCCATTGTTTGTTGGTGAAGCCGGAGTTGGTATGCACGCTAATACAAAGTCGATACTTAACGATGCAGATTTTGTATTGGCAGTTAGTGTACGGTTTGGTGAAATGACGACCGATGCTTTTACCTTGTTTAATTCTGAACGAGAAAATCAATGGATTGTGCATACACATAATTCTGGAAATGAATTTCATAAATATGTTTCTCCGGACTTAACGTTAATTACTTCGCCGGAACCGCTTTTTTCTAACCTTAGTGAAAGCCTATCTGAGAGTAATTTAGAATTTGATTTGAACTGGGCTGGTGCGGGCAGGGCTGGATTCCTCGCTGCACAGGTTGCCAGTTTACAAGCCAGCCCAGTCGATATGGGCCTGGTAACAAAGTCTGTGCAAAAACAACTGCCTGATGATGGAATTGTGACAAATGGTGCAGGTAACTTTGCAATTTGGCCAAATAAATTTCTTCAGTTTTCAGAAGATCAAAGATTACTTGCTCCGCAGTCTGGAGCCATGGGGTATGGATTGCCAGCTGCGATAGCTGCAAAAATCGAGTTCCCCAACCGCACAGTAGTTTGTTTCGCTGGTGATGGCGATTTTCAAATGAATTGTCAGGAGCTAGGCAGTGCATTGCAGGCCGATGCAAGACCAATTGTTTTGATCGTAAATAATGGAACCTACGGTACAATTAGAATGCATCAAGAGCGACATTACCCAAAGCGGGTAAGTGGAACTGATATTGTCAATCCTGACTTCGTTACCCTTGCAAAAGCTTATGGCTTTCATTCTGAGCGGGTCGAAACGACAGCAGATTTTGAGCCGGCCTTTAAGCGGGCTTTGTCAAGCACAACAGGGGCGGTGTTGGACCTAAACGTGGCCCCCGGCGCAATTACACCTAGTCAGACTATCGACAGCATAAGAGCGGCCCATAAAGCTTAGATTTCAAGTGCTAGCCGGGTTCCCTGATCTATAGCTCGACGCGCATCAAGCTCTGCAGCAATATCGGCGCCACCGATCAGATGTGCATTTGGCAATTCATTTGCTAACCTGCGCTCTGGCTCCTGGCCCGCGCAAATGATTATGTTATCAACGACTAAGGTCTTGCTTTCTCCACTCACTGTAATGTGAAGTCCAATATCATCAATTTTGTCATAAGTGACACCAGCCATCATTTTCACACCGCGTTTTGTTAGATTTGTTCGATGAATCCAACCTGTAGTTTTACCTAATCCCGCACCGACTTTTTTCGCTTTTCGTTGCAGCAAGAAAATCTCACGAGCTGGTTTTGAGAATTCAGGCACCATACCTTCAACGCCACCACGGGCTTCGAGTGACATATCAATTCCCCATTCACGCATGAAAGTTGGAATGTCTTGGCTCGCTGAAGGACCGGAGTGAATTAAAAATTCACTTACATCAAAGCCAATTCCGCCTGCCCCAATCACTGCTACGGATTTACCTACTTCTGTACCATTTATAACATCTAAATAACTCAGTACCTTGGCGTGGTCGTGTCCGGGGATCTCAGGAGTACGAGGGGTTACGCCCGTTGCAAGAATAATTTCATCAAATCCCAACAAGTCTTTCGCTTCTACGGTTTGGCCGAGCTTTAGTTGAACACCACTGTTTTCAATCTCATGCTTATAATACCGAATTGTTTCGTAAAACTCTTCTTTCCCAGGTATTTTTTTTTCGATAATAAAATGCCCACCAAATTACCCAGAACAATAAAA
>JAPKEA010000626.1 GCA_028822275.1 Planktomarina sp.
AGTGGAGCATTTTTGCTTCAACTCTTTCGCTAAGGTCTTCAGATCTGGTTCCGGCAAGTCAATCCCTGAAACAGTAGTGACCCCTTTCCCTTTACGACCTTTGGTTTCGCGCCTAATGCGCACAATACCGTCCGTTAAACTTACTTGGGATTGTACGCTTTCCTGAATGCGGCCCACGTCGGTGGAATAGACTAATCGTGAGTCTTTGTTAGCCATTAATTACTCTCATTGATGAGTAGTAATTTACCAATATGTTTATTTGATTCCATTAGTTCGTGAGCTTGGGCGGCATGCGAAAGCGGAAATCTGTGATTAATGACGGGTTTGAATTTGCCCTCTGTAATTAATGGCCAAACCTGAGTTTCAACACCCTGGGCAATTCGTTTCTTGTCTTTTAGTGGTTGAGCTCTAAGGGTTGAGCCGGTTAATACGATTTGTTTCAGCATTAGAGGCATGAGATCTATTTGTACTTTGGAACCGCGTAAAAAGGCGATATTGACAATTCGTGCTTTTGGCGCGCAGACGGCAAAATTTTGCTGAACATAGTCACCGCCGACCATGTCTAGCACAACGTTAACGCCACCATTGGTCAGTTCGGCACAGATGCTGACAAAGTCATGTTCAAGGTAGTTAATAGCTTTGACCGCACCTAGTTTTTCGCAAACTCTGCATTTTTCATCAGACCCGGCAGTAGCAATAACCTTAATGCCCATTGCGCTGGCCATTTGAATAGCTGTGGTGCCAATCCCACTGGATCCACCGTGAACTAAAAGCCATTCATTGGGCTTTAATTCTGCTCGTTCAAAAAGATTATGCCAAACGGTAAAACAGGTTTCCGGCAGTGCCGCGGCATCTTCAAGATCTAGACCTTTAGGGATTGGAAGGCACAGAGAAGCGTCTGCCACGGTGTACTCAGCATAACCGCCGCCGGCTAGCAAAGCGCATACTTGGTCCCCTATTTTCCAACGGGTGACTTCATTGCCGGCAGCCACTACTGTGCCAGACACTTCAAGGCCAGGGATATCTGATGCACCAGCGGGCGCAGGATAAAATCCTAGGCGTTGAAATACGTCGGGTCGGTTAACACCTGCCGCCACGACTTTTATCACCACTTGATTGCCATTATGCGAGGGCAATAGGCGTGAAGCCGGCTGTAAAACGCCTGGACGACCCGTCTGCGTGATTTCGATGCTGATTTGGTTGATGGGTAGGCTCATCAATAACCTCTTAACGGTAACGTGAGAGTTTAGCCGTATATGGCGTTACTTCTCAATGGATCAAACAAACCATTATATTTTAATGGCCTGCGGTCATTTTTTTAGCTTTATCCCATGATCGGCCATCAATTGCCGAGAGTCCTAGGCCAATGAACACCATGCCAATAAAATATTCAGCATGCAGTGTTTCATTTAGCACGAGCCAGCCAAGTAGACTGGCGGTGATGGGAACCAGAAATGTAACTAAGACAACATTGGTAGCACCTGAAGAGGCTAATATACGGAAAAATAAAATATAGGCTAAGGCTGTTGAAAAAATAGCCAGTGATAAAACTGCAAGCCAAACCTTCAAGCTTGGATTTGCCAGTTGATCAGGTCGTTCGATCAATAACGCCAGCGG
>JAPKEA010000010.1 GCA_028822275.1 Planktomarina sp.
TACTTCATCTCCATATACTCATCCATTCCATGGTGGCTGCCTTCACGGCCCAGTCCAGATTGTTTGATACCACCGAAAGGTGCGACCTCGGTCGAAATAATGCCAGTGTTCACGCCAACAATTCCATATTCCAACGCCTCAGCAACCTTGTAAACGCGGCTTAGATCTTTGGCGTAGAAATAGGCGGCGAGACCAAAAATAGTGTCATTGGCCATGGCAATTACATCATCCACATCATCAAATTTAAACAAGGGCGCCATTGGACCGAAAGTTTCTTCTTTGCTGACCTTCATATCTTGGGTGACGCCGGTGAGGATTGTTGGTTCAAAGAATGTCCCGCCCAAATCATGTGGCTTTCCACCTGTCACGATTTGTGCACCCCTTGAAAGTGCGTCAGAGATATGATCTCCAACCTTCTCCAAAGCTGCATGCGATATCAATGGGCCAAGATCAGCACCGTCGAAACCATCGCCAACTTTCATAGCCTCCACCGCCACTTTTAATTTAGCGGTGAACGCATCGTAGATTCCAGATTGAACATAAATACGATTAGCGCACACGCAGGTTTGGCCGTTGTTGCGGAATTTACAGGCCATTGCACCGATTATTGCTTCGTCAAGGTCGGCATCGTTAAACACTATGAATGGTGCGTTACCGCCCAGTTCCATGGAGCATTTTTTAACTTGCTCAGCTGCTTGTTTGAGCAAGATCCGACCAACCCGAGTTGAACCTGTGAAGGTAATTTTGCGAACCATTGGATTCTCACAAAATTCTTTACCAGAGGCTGAGGCATCATTCGACGTTACAACCTGTAGTACACCTGCAGGCATACCAGCGCGAATTGCCAGAACACCTAAAGCCAAAGCCGAGAAAGGTGTCAACTCTGATGGGCGAGCAACGAAAGAACAGCCAGCGGCCAAAGCGGGTGCCGCTTTGCGGGTGATCATCGCGTTGGGAAAGTTCCATGGCGTTATTGATGCGGCTACACCAATTGGTTGTTTGATAACGGTAATACGCTTGTCGGTCTGATGGCCCGGTATTGTTTCGCCATAGTTCCTCTTGGCCTCTTCTGCGAAGAATTCAACAAATGATGCGCCATATGCAATTTCGCCCATTGATTCAGCCAAGGGTTTGCCCATTTCGGCAGTTAAGATTTTGGCTAAGTCAGCTTGATTTTCCATCATCAAGTTGAACCATTTTCGCAGTATATTTGACCTCTCCTTGGCGGATAATGCAGCCCATTTCTTTTGTGCAGCTTCAGCGCCTTCGATAGCGCGTGCAAGATCAGAGCGTGATAAGTCTGCTACGGAGGCAATCACATCCCTGCGCGCAGGGTTTATGACTTCAAATGTTGCACCATTTTCGGCATCAACCCATTCGTTATTGATCAATGCCTGCGTTTGTAGCAGGCTAGAATCTGATAGAAGAGATTTTAAATTGGTGGTTTTATCAAGCATTTTTGTCTCCTTTAGTCGGAGATGTGAAATCATTCGAGCGTCTATTTGTCCAGAGGAGAAGCAGTATGAGCCTTGATGATGATTATGCTAATGCAGCCTATATACCGAATGCGGAGAACTTTTTGCAAGATTGGGAACAATCTGCGCGGGAATATCGAGAGGTCGAGCATTCCTTTGGGCGGGCGCAGTTGAACCAGTATTATGGTGAGCAGCCTGGGCAAGCTTATGACCTGTTCTTTCCAGCTGGGCGCCCTGATGGTCTAATGGTCTTTGTGCATGGGGGCTATTGGATGCGGTTTGGTCGGAGGGATTTCTCACATTTAGCACAGGGTGCGACCCTTAAAGGATGGGCAGTAGCAATTCCTAGCTATCCTCTTGCACCAAACGCGAGCATACTAGAAATTACGAATTCTGTTGCAACCGCGATTACCAAGGCTGCGGCGCGTGTAGCTGGCCCAATTGTTTTGGCAGGCCATTCTGCTGGTGGACATTTAGTGGCGCGGATGGGGCAAGTAGACATAGGCCTCACGGATGACATTCAAGATAGAATCATGCGGATTATGCCCATTTCACCTGTTGGAGATCTGCGGCCTTTGCTGCAAACAGAAATGAATGATCAGTTGCAAATGGATGATGCAATTGCGCAAGCGCAGAGCCCCAGTTTGCATTTGGGCCCAACACAATGTTCTGTGCATGTTTGGGTGGGTGCAAAGGAGCGTCCGGCGTTTTTAGGACAAGCAAAGCAGATGTCGGAGAATTGGAAGATACCCCTTACGGTTGAGGATGATAGGCATCATTTTGATGTGATTGAGGGACTGGAAGATCCAGACAGCCTGATGATGCAGACTCTCCTTGCCGACACTGCTAGTTAGGATCTAAAGATCTTTTTAGAAGGCGAATTGAATCCTCCCAACAGACATTTTTAAATATGACGCATAAAACACATGGCCCTTAGGTGAGCTCTGCGTTTAATTATTCTACCGATAACAAGATACGCTCCGTTTTAGTGCGTTTTATTTAAACAGGAGGTAATCTCACATGCTTGAATTGCTTGGTTTTCCTGTGCCGTTCTTCGTTGCAACTTTTTTGGGTATGCGCGCCGGAGCGCGTGATCCACAATCTGTACCGGAATTTTGCAATGAAACGGTCATAGCATTGGCTTGGGCCGTGGCCTTAATTTTTCTCTGGCATTGCTTGTGGATTACGTCGCTAATGCCTGGCCCATGGCAGAGTACGATAACCTCGGGTGCGCTTTGGACACTAGGAACTGGAGTGATTTGGTTACCAACCTTGATGATCACATATGTTGTGCGTGCACTATATGCTAGAAGATCATGATCCATGGGTGAGATCAGTATGCTAACAGACATTCTCATGCCTACCATCCTGTTGTGCTTGATATCTTTTGGTGTCCCAACTTTGTTAGGAAAGATCCTACCACAGAATTTTTTGGGTCTGATAATTAATGGATGTTTGTCCGTGGGGAGTATGATTATTCTTTGCGCAGTCTATATGTGGGGGACTTGGAACTTGATCGATACCCAAGAGTTGTCTTCTGGGATGTTTCTATTGGCTCTTCAGAGAGGATTTTCTGCATTTTTAATTTGGGGTCCGATATTGGTTTTGGCCTTGATCGTACAGCCGCAAAAGTGGAAGCCTAAGTTGTGAGATTTTCTGTCCTGTAAGTTTTTGAAAATAAGTAAATTGAGGAACAGTAATTATGCTGGCAAAATTAAAATTATTTTTTATGATTGGTCTCATTCTGGTTTCTATGGGGTTTCTCCATTATACGTTACCGCAGCACGATATTGTCCGAGTCACGGGGACTGAGATATTGCGCAAGGACTTTTCGGGCTGGACGCGGATTTTTTATACCAAAGCAGATAGTGGTGTCACTGAAGCAGTGAACAGAGATTTACGGTTGATCAATACAGTGCGTCCAAACGGGAACGTCAGTGTGTATCGCAATGAGGACACTGGGCTTGGCTGGCCTCCATATTTTAAACTGGACAGCTCCAATTTGCAGGCAGAGGCGGAAGATGCCATTTCGAACCGTAAGGAACCTCAATGGTATATTATCCGTCACTATGGCTGGCGCAGTCCTTTCTTATCGATTTATCCGAATGCTGTTAGCGTAACGGAAGTGACTGGGCCAGACGTGCGATTGATCCCTTGGTTCAATATCGTATTCATCAGTTTTTCAGCTACATTTCTGTGGGCAATTTATGTGCGCATTCGAAGGATATGGAACCAAAAAGTTGAACCGATGCTTGAGAATATTGATGCCGCGGCTGATGAAACAAAAACAAAAATAGTGCGATGGTTCAAGCGTAAGTGAAATCGTTCCAAACGGATAGACGTACAGAAGCTGGTCTGGAATCCTGGAGCGTGCAATCCCATGAAAGGCTTGGATGCGATTGGTGCATCATGGCCCTTGAGGATGGAATACAAGTACCTATTCGCCGTATGGAATCCAGATAGTTTTAATTTCTGTAGCGGCATCCAACCAGCTTTGATGGTCGTCCAACAGAGCACCTTGCCAGCAACGTTTTACGTTACTGGAGGCTTTCTCCTTAACCATATGAGTTATTTTAGAGGAAGACAGGCACCAAACACTTTGAATATCCATATGTGCACCCAAATGTGGAGCGAGGTCTTTTTGTGGGCCTGTTAAGATGTTGACAGCTCCTGCTGGGACATCTGAGGTCTCTAAGATGTGATAGAAATCTGTTGCAACAAGTGGAAATGGCTGGCTGACGCACAGCGTTATCGTATTGCCTGCGCTCAGGGCGGCTGCCATTGGAGCTACCATTCCCAATAATGGCGTCTCGTCTGGGCAAAGGGCGGCAATCTGGCCGATGGGTTCGCGCATGGCCAAGGCGACCCCACGTATAGGCACTGACTTTGCGCGGCCTTCCAATTTGTCAGCCCAAGCTGCGTAGGAAAATAGGATATCAATGGCGTCTTCAACTTCTTGTGCGCCAGAATCTCCACCCATTAATTGGTCGATCCTATTTGCAAACTCAGATGCACGCACTGATAGGTTTTCAGCTATATAATATAGGATTTGAGCTCTGAGGTGACCCGTTGTGTTTCCCCATTTACAGCCTGATTGCGCTTGCACCGCATTGCGAACATCCTTGCGGTTGGCTATCGGTGCGTGGCCCAAAAACTGCCCTGTGGGATCAAAAATTTCTTGGCTATATCCACCATCTGGCCGCACTTGTTTACCACCCACATACATCTTTGCAGTTCGGTCTATGGCGTCTTGGCTGGCTCCTGAACCTCGAAATGGAACGATATCTGGTCGGATCGTGCCCGTTTGACTTGGCTTGGTATAAGCCTGCAGGCCTTCCCAGCCGCCTTCACGCCCAAAACCGCTTTCACGTACGCCTCCAAAACCAGCTGCTGCGTCAAACAAGTTCGTTGCATTTACCCAGACAACACCAGCAGCCAATTTGGGCGCAATATCCAGTGCAAGATTTATGTTCTCGGTCCAGAGGGTTGCGGCCAAACCGTAGCGTGTGTTGTTGGCAATCTCGATTGCCTCAGAAGGAGTGCGAAATGTTGTGGAGACCAGAACTGGTCCAAATATTTCTTCCTGCATCAAGGTATCGGCCGCATACAAACCGGTGATTAAAGTTGGAGGATAAAAACATCCCTCCGGTACTGGGGTCTGTGCATGATACGTCTCACCAGCTGTATTCTCATTCACCATTTTCTTGATCTGAGCGAGTTGAATTGGATCAACAATTGCACCAACATCGATGGATTTGTCGAGTGGGTCACCAATGCGCAGTTTGTCCATTCGAGCTTTGAGGCGTGTGTGGAAATCATTAGCGATTGCTTCGTGGACCAAAAGGCGAGACCCCGCGCAACACACTTGCCCCTGGTTAAACCATATTGCATCAACCAAACCTTCAATGGCGCTGTCGATATCTGCATCATCAAATACAATATAAGGGGATTTTCCTCCTAGCTCGAGCGTTAGAGACTTCGCGGAGGTTGCTGTTGCGTTTTGAATTCTTCGGCCCACGTCAGTGGAGCCTGTAAATGCAACTTTATCGACGTCAGCTGCAACTAAAGCCTCGCCCGTGGTGCCGTCGCCGGTAACAATGTTAACAACGCCTGCAGGCACCCCCGCTTGCACGCAGATATCGGCGAAGACCATGGCAGTCATCGGTGTAAATTCTGCCGGTTTTAATACAACTGTGTTTCCCATTGCGAGGGCAGGAGCAATCTTCCAAGCCAACATCAAAAGGGGGAAGTTCCAAGGGATGATCTGCCCGCAGACACCCAAAGGTATACGGTCTTTGAGAGCTGACGGCATTAATTGAGCGTGCCCTGCGTGATGGTAAAAATGTCTAATCGCTAGTGGAATATCAATGTCGCGGCTTTCCCTAATGGGCTTGCCGTTGTCTAGAGTTTCCATCACTGCAAGGAGGCGGGCATTTTTTTGCATTAGACGCGCAATCGCGTACAAAACGCGCGCGCGCGCAGGCCCCCCAAGAGCGGCCCAATCTGGTTGAGCCTTCCGTGCTGCACCAACAGCCGCTTTGACCTCACCTGGCGTAGCGATAGTCATATCCGCCAGTTTTTCTCCGGTCGCCGGATTATTGACCAACATATCACTGCGCTTTTTAGACCAACCACCGGCGATAAATGAACCGACAGCACCACCTTGGCCTACGATCCAATTCAAGGCTTCACTGCGATCTTCTGGAGCAGTGCCGTAGTCCATCGTTTCAAAAATAGTTTTAATACTCATTGGATTATCCGATCGGGTGGCGGTGTTTGGCTGAATAGGCGCCGGTAAGGTGATGCTCTAATTGGCGTTCAATATCGCCCAGAAGAGAAGATGCGCCGAAACGGAAGAGATCCGGCCGAAGCCACCGGTCGCCTAATTCCTCCTTAACGAGTGCAAGATAGGTAATTGCGTCTTTGGCTTTCGAAATGCCACCTGCCGGTTTGTAACCAACGCGATATCCTGTACGATTATAGTAGTCCCGAATTGCACGCAGCATGACCAGTGTTACGGGCAGCGTCGCATTAACGCTTTCCTTGCCGGTGGATGTCTTTATGAAATCGGCACCTGCCATCATACAAATCATGCTAGCGCGGGCTACGTTGCGCAGGCTTCCCAGTTCACCGGTCGCAAGAATTGCTTTCACATGCGCATCACCGCACGCCAGACGAAAAGCGACCATCTCGTCATATAAAGCATGCCAATTTTGTGTTAGGACATGACGACGGGAAATAACAATATCAATCTCAGAAGCCCCAGCTTTTACACTCTCTTGAATTTCCTGGATACGTAGATGTAGAGGGGACAAGCCAGCTGGAAATCCTGTGCTCACGGCAGCTACAGGAATGCCACTGCCTCTTAGCGTAGAGACAGCAGTTGTGACCATTTCATGATAGACGCAGACCGCACCGGTAGTTATGTCTGGTAGTCCGATACGGTCCAAAATGTCTTGGCGAGCTGGTTGCATCGCTTTCGCACACAATCTACGCACGCGACCAGCTGTGTCGTCTCCAGACAGCGTGGTGAGGTCGATGCAGGTTAAAGCCCGAGCCAACCAAGCTGCTTGGTGCGATTTTTTGACTGATCTTCGCGCCGGTAAACTGGCGCAACGGCGTTCAATCGCAGAGGTGTTTGCTCGCGCTGACGAAGCCCAATCAAGATCGAGCTTGATACCCGCGTTCCGAGGCTCTGTGGTTTGCGGTAAATGCGTAATTTCTGTTAAAAGCTTTTCCATCGTGTTTGTTTGCATGGGATTTCCACACAATTCAAGCATACTAGTTCGTGACATTGCGTTCTGGTCGCGATAATTGCGACGAAAGTGATGGAAAGGGAATAAAATGTCTTTTGACCGAACAGTAAAAATTGCACCTTCAATTTTAGCGGCTGATTTCGCAAATTTTGGTGCTGAAATTTGCGCGGTGGAGTCGCAAGGCGCAGACTGGATCCACGTTGATGTGATGGATGGGCATTTTGTTCCCAATGTTACATTCGGCCCAAGCACATGTGCAGCTATTCGACCTCACATCAAAACAGTGATGGATGTTCATTTAATGATATCCCCTGTTGATCAGTTTATTGAGGCATTTGCTGAGGCGGGTTCAGATGTGATCACCGCTCATGTTGAGGCGGGTCCGCATATTCACCGGACACTACAAGCAATTCGGGCGAATGGGGCTAAGGCAGGAGTTGCACTTAATCCCGGAACGCCAGCCCGTGCGGTCGAGCCTCTTTTGGATATTGCGGATTTGGTTTGTGTGATGACGGTAAACCCAGGCTTTGGCGGTCAGTCTTTTATTCCATTGGAGAGCAAGGTTGCAGAACTTCGTGCTATGATTGGGGATCGGCCAATTCATATAGAAATAGATGGTGGTGTAACGCCGGAGACAGCACCGGGATTAGTTGCAGCTGGAGCGGATGTTTTGGTAGCAGGTTCTGCAGTATTCAAGGGCGGATCAGTTGAAAACCCGGCACCATATGGTCGAAATATTCGCAAAATCAGATCTTCATGTACTTAAATAGACACTCACTGTGATAGGCACACAGTTCCATCAGTAAAAAATGCAAGATCAACTGCCAATACAAATTAATATAAGAAGCGTGTTTTGGGGCGATGCGCTCTCAATTGGCGGTGCCAAGAGCTATGAGCTGCTCGGAGGCTTTTTAACCTCCAAGCAAAGCCTCAGTTGTCGTAGGTTTTTTATTTTCTCTGCAGATAAAAGGAACAATAGCTGTACTAAATAAATTTGTGATCACATTTGTAAAATACAAAAATAATCTATACTTATAAACCTAATTTACCCAAATAAAAAAACAAAAACTCTATTTTCATTCTAAAATATTGATTTTTTATTTAATTTATTGTGTGATCACAAAAAAAGTTCAATTAATGAATTTACCAATTTAGATGCAAAATCTCCTAGGTTCTAACAAACTATATCGCAAAAAATCTAAAAAGATGGTGGCATTAATTGTATCTTTCTAAAATAAGTAGCACTTGGATAATCGAAGGAAATAAACTTTATTTTGTAGCACTTGACCTCCTAGTTTTTTTTCGGCCTGCTTGCACCAGCAAAATAGGAGTTCAGCATGGGGTGGGAGTTTTGGGTGGATCGTGGCGGAACCTTCACGGATATTGTCGCAAAAAACTCCAAAGGCACGCTTTATACCCACAAGCTTTTGTCGGAAAACCCTGAACGATATAAAGACGCTGCAGTGGCTGGCATCCAGACCATTCTTGGGGAAGTCTCACTCCCAGATGCCGATATTGACGCTGTGAAGATGGGTACGACTGTTGCCACAAATGCATTGCTTGAGCGTAAAGGTGCGCCCGTCTTGCTGTTGATCACCAAGGGCTACGGTGACCTTTTGAAAATTGGATATCAAACACGCCCAAAATTGTTTGAAATGGAGATAAAACGTCCAGAATTACTCTACAAGCATGTTGCTGAAGTTCATGAACGTTTGACAGCTGGGGGCAATATTATAATCCCGCTGGATTTGGTGAGTGCCCGTATTCAAATGGAGAAAGCCCGCGCAGACGGAGTACAATCCGTAGCAATCGCGCTATTACATGCCTATCTCAATCCCACACATGAGCTGGCATTGGCGAAGCTCGCTCGTGATCTGGATTTTGAACAAATTTCAACATCGCATCAAGTTTCAGGGCTAGCCAAATTGGTTAGCCGCGGGGATACGACGGTTGTTGATGCGTATTTGTCTCCAATTTTAAGGCGTTATGTCACGCAAGTTGCAGACGCTTTGAAGGTTGGTGATAATTGTAAATCTTTAATGTTTATGCAGTCAAATGGTGGCCTGACGGACGCCAAAAAATTTCAAGGAAAAGACGCGATCCTTTCTGGTCCCGCAGGTGGAATCGTTGGGATGGTGCAAACCGGTCAGGAAGCTGGATTCGAACAGATAATTGGATTTGATATGGGTGGAACATCTACGGATGTCAGCCATTTTTCAGGAAAATTTGAACGAAGTTTCGAAACAGAAGTCGCTGGTGTCCGCATGCGAGCCCCAATGATGGACATACACACAGTTGCGGCTGGTGGTGGTTCAATCTGTACCTTCAGGGATGGAAGGTTTCAGGTTGGCCCAGAAAGTGCAGGAGCCGATCCAGGCCCTGCTAGCTATCGTCGAGGTGGCCCTTTGACACTAACAGATTGCAATGTAATTTTGGGATCTCTTGCACCAGACCACTTCCCATCTGTCTTTGGGCCCAACGGAGATCTGCCTCTGGACCAAGCAGCTGCTTATACGAGAATTAACGAACTAGTGGCTCAAATTTCGACTACTTCTCGGCCAGAAAAACTGGCTGAAGGGTTCTTAGAGATTGCTGTCCAAAACATGGCTAATGCGATCAAAAAAATCAGTGTCGAACGCGGCCATGATATGACCAATTATACCTTACAAAGCTTTGGTGGCGCCGGTGGACAGCACGCTTGCCTAGTTGCGCAATCTTTGGGTATGCGGCGCGTTATGGTGCACCCTTTTGCAGGGGTTTTGTCGGCCTATGGGATGGGCCTGGCCGATGTACGAGCCTTGCGTGAAGGCCAGCTAGATTGTGATTTATATGATGTGATCTCTGTGGATAAAGTTTTGACTGCATTGTCGCAAGCCGTTCGGGATGAGTTGAACGGGCAGGGCATTGATAGTCCATCCCTCGAGATAAGGGCTCATCTTCGGTATGAGGGATCGCACCAAGCGTTGGAAGTTTCTTTTGGAAAGCCTGATGATATGGCAAATGCATTTGAAGAGGCGCATTTTTTGCGCTTTGGTTTTGCTTCTCCCGATCGAAAGCTGCAGTTTGAAATGTTGAGTGTGGAGGCTATTGGCGCGATAGGCCAATCTCCAAATGTTGAGGTTACATTCGGTGATGGGCATGCCATCGGTCAAAGTAGATTGTACCGGAATGGCTGGCACGAAGCGTTGGTTTACGATCGAACAAATATTGGAGAAGACCAGAAAATCTCTGGGCCGGCAATCATTCTGGAAGCCACTGGTACAAATATAATTGAACTGGGGTGGCAAGTGCAGGCTGATGAGTTGGGAAATTTGATATTAGAACATGTAGCCCAACCTAAAAGAGATCTTGTAAGTACGCAGGCTGACCCAATTTTACTTGAAGTCATGTCTAACCGTTTCATGTCTATTGCGGATCAAATGGGTGCAACTTTAGCCAATACAAGTTGGTCTGTGAACATCAAGGAACGGCTAGATTTCTCTTGTGCTATTTTCGACGCTCAGGGTGATCTTGTCGCGAATGCGCCACATGTTCCGGTGCACTTAGGCTCGATGTCTGACAGTATACGAACAGTAATGCTGCAAAATAAAAATTTAAATGAAGGCGATGCCTTCATGCTAAATTCGCCTTATAACGGAGGGACGCACCTACCTGATGTGACAGTTGTTACCCCGGTATTTGTTGGTGGTGAAGCGGCTTACTGGCTTGGATCCCGCGGGCATCATGCAGATATTGGAGGCCGGACGCCTGGCTCTGCTCCGCCTGATAGTACGCATATCGAGCAGGAAGGTGTGTTAATCGATAATGTTAAGTTGGTGAGTGCTGGGATCCTTTGTGAGGCTGAAGCAATCGCAACGCTTTCGTCTGGAGTATACCCATGCCGGAATATTCCTCAAAATATGGCAGATCTGAAGGCGCAGGTTGCAGCAAATGAAACGGGCCGCCGTGAGTTGTTTCGGATGGTGGAAACTTATGGGCAACTGGCTGTGACTTCTTATATGAGGCACGTCCAAGATAATGCTGAGGAAAGTGTTAGGGAGGTTATCGCAGGGCTGAGCGATGGGCACTATTCCTATCCGATGGACACTGGCCAGGTCATAAATGTTTGTGTTCAAGTCGATAATACTACCCGGTCGGCTAAGATAGATTTCACTGGAACAAGCCCGCAACATCCTGGAAATTACAATGCCCCATCTGCGGTGTGTCAGGCTGTGGTTCTGTATGTTTTTAGATTGATGGTTGGTAAAAACATCCCTTTGAATGAAGGATGTCTCAAGCCGTTACAAATAGTCGTGCCGCAGGATTCTATGTTAAACCCTCAGTTTCCCGCAGCGGTAATTGCAGGCAACACAGAGGTGAGCCAGGCGACTTGCAATGCGTTGATTGGCGCACTGGGGATTATGGCAGGGAGCCAAGGCACCATGAATAATTTTGTCTGGGGCAATGATGATTTTCAAAACTATGAAACCATTGCCGGGGGTACAGGTGCTGGGCCCACTTTCGACGGTTGTGATGCAGTGCAAACTCACATGACCAACACTAAAATGACTGACCCTGAAATATTAGAGAAACGGTTTCCTGTGCGCTTGCTTGATTTTTCAATTCGTCAAGGCTCTGGTGGGCAGGGTGCATTCAGGGGTGGTAATGGGGCGGTGCGGCGCTTGGAGTTTTTGACAGATGTAACCGTGACAACCTTATGTTCGCACCGCGAAGTTCAGCCGTTTGGTGTGAACGGTGGGCAAGGTGGAAAAACAGGCGAGAATTGGGCCGAGTTGCCAGATGGCACAAGGGTAGATCTTAAAGGAAATGATGAAATTGATCTGCCAGCAGGATCAGTATTTGGCTTGGTCTCCCCAGGTGGGGGTGGATGGGGAAGCCTACCATAAAGGCCTCCCAGATAAATTTAAATAGATGCGAGACCAGTTCTTAAATCGGCTAGAATTTTTTGAACATCAGTTTCTGTGAGCGTCAGAGGAGGTGACATCAATAGGTTGTTGCCTCCTACGCGAACCATAGTCCCTGCCTCATAAGTTGCTTTATGCGCCCGTTTTACTGACGATATCTCCATGGGGGCTTTGGTCACGCGGTCCGACACCAGCTCGACTGCGGACATCAATCCGTGACCACCACGTACATCACCGATGATATCAAAATCTGCCTGTAAAACTTTGAGGCCGTCAAACAGCTGCGATCCGCGTGCGGCTGCATTAGTTTTTAGGTCCAACCGCACAGTTTCACTGATGCACGCATTGACGGCGGCCATGCCAACAGGATGTGCTGAATAGGTGTAGCCATGATAGATTGAGCCTTCGCCTGATTGATCACTTTCAAAGGCCTCCGCTACCTTAGCGCTCACCAAAGTAGCACCCACTGGAAAATATGCTGACGTAATACCTTTTGCTACTGTCATCATGTCAGGTTGCACGCCCCAGTGACGTGATCCTGACCAATCCCCAGAACGACCAAACCCTGTGATGACTTCATCTGCAATCATCAAAATGCCATGCTTGTCACATATATTTCGTGCGAGCTTCATGAATGAGGCATCTGGTACAATGACGCCGCCTGCGCCTTGAATGGGTTCCATGATGAAGGCCGCAACAGTGGACGGATCTTGGAATATGATTTCATCTTCCATAGCCTGCGCCACCATCTGTGCGAGCTTAGCTGGGTCACTTTCATTAAAAGGATTACGATAGGTGTATGGAGATGGAAGGTGAAAGCAGCCAGGTAAGAGAGGTTCGTATGCTGTCCGAAACCGTGGATTTCCATTAACAGATGCACCACCAAAATGGGTTCCATGGTAGCCTTTCTTGAGGCTGAGATATTTGATACGATGTGGTTGTCCACGGAGCCTATGGTACTGACGGGCCATCCTCATCGCCGTTTCGACCGAATCTGAACCACCTGAAGTGAAGAATGCACGCTCCATTCCGTCAGGTTTAAAGAAATCAATAACTCGTTCAGCAGCCTCAATTGCGGGTGCGTTGCTTGTACCCGCAAATGCAGAATAATATGGTAACTTGAACAACTGATCTGAGATCGCCTGTTTTACGACATCATTGGAATATCCAAGGTTGGCGCACCAAAGGCCGCCAACGGCATCAATTGTCTCATGGCCATCAATATCAAAAATACGTACACCTTCGGCTCGATCAATGATTGTGGGGGCATTTGATTGCAGATCACCTGGGTGTCCCATGGGATGCCACAATTGTTTGGCGTTTAGAGCTTTAATGTCTTGAATGTCTTTCATGATGCATCTCCTGATATTGTAATTGGAGTTTTAAACCAATATTCTTCCAAATTCTTAGAAGATCCTATCCTATCTATTACTGCGAACAACCCAGGCCTGAACAGAGGTGTCAAAACGCCATGCCAGGTATTTATATGATAGTTCACACCTTCTCCAGGGGCGGTTTTAAAGGCCATGGGCGTTCCTGGCTTTCCGTCGTTGTCCGGTGCTACTATAACTAAAAATGGATTTTGTGACATTGGCAGAAAGGCCTGGCTACCCTCAGGATGCCGCTCCATCATGTCTAATTTATAAGGTAAGCTGCGCGGTTTAGCATCAAACAAACTTATGCCGGCGATGCCTTTTAGGCCAAAGTCCATTCGTGCAAGATTGTGATGCCGGCCGCAAAGCCCCTGATTAATTATTTTGTCAGGTATATCACGCAGTGCAATCACATCGCCAAAGCTCTTGAATGTTTCTGCGGCTAGAGGGCTTATTTGAATATTTAACATGTAAAGCCTTTCGAAAAAACTTGTCTTCAGCCTAGTGGTTATACTGTAAAGGTCCAGCTTGTACGCTGGTTATAGGTGTCTTCGGGTCGTAGGGTTATATCAGGAAAATGTGCATGTATTGTTGCTCCAGGCCAACTCAGCGCCTCAAGTGCTAAACCTGAATAGGGGGCATAAGGTACCCCATGGTGCGTTGTGAAACCTGGTGCGTTGATCGTTCCACAATCGTAAACTTGTAGCCCGCATTCTGTTGTTGCCATTTCCATACGTATACCTTTTGTACCAGTCAAAATTGCAACTTTACGCATGGGTTCGCGCCGGTCAGAAAGGCACAGGTTCAGATCAAAAAACTGCGATGCATCGCCTGCTATTAACTTGCCAGATTGAAAATCATAAGGAGATCCTTTGGTTGGAAGAAGCATCCCGGTCGGCATTAACTTTTCATCTGGTTCCGTGTAGCGATCTGCGTATACTTGTAACACTTGTGATTTAAACCCAAGGTCTGGATCTAGAGACCAATAAGAATGGTTTGCTGGGTTAAATAAAGTAGGTGAATCAGTTCTTGCCTGAATGTTCATCGTTAAAGAAGAGCCAGAAACTCTATACTGAATTTTGACATTTCTGTTACCAGGAAATCCACCCAATCCATCTTCTAGATGAAGCTCAAGTGTTACAAATTCGGGACCATAGTCTGCAATTGTCCATAGCTGTTTTTGCATTCCGGTATTCCCAGAATGCTGCGTTAGATTTCCAGAGTGATGTTTCTCAAATTCACACCGAACACCATCAATTTTGGCGGAGCAACCTTTGATCCGATTAACGACGGGCCCCATCAATGAACCAAAACTGTTAAGTTTTCCCTCGTAAGCTGCCACTTCACTACTGCCCAAAGTGAGGGGCCAATTAACGCTATCTAGGCGGACATCGTTGATAATACCGCCCAATGTCAGTATTTTGGCTGAAAGTGCTGAGGAGCCTATTGAGATAGTCTCCACCATGTCACCATTTTTTGTATAACCAAAGGGTGTGATTTGTGTCATAATTCTTCCCAATAAACACCGGCTGGAGGTAAGGTCATGCTCCCGTAAGTAGTGACGCTTGGACCGTAGTTGAACCAAAATCTATGAGTTTCTGTGTCTCGCACTCGTAACCCTCGGGGTAAATCCAGCACGGTGAGGCTGGTTTCAGACGCCAACTCTAAGAGAATTCTGTGCCATAAATCAGGATTGGGCCAACCTGCGAGGTAGATCAAATCATTGGCCCGCACCGCAGCGGGACTGCTGTCCATTAAGCGTAGAATGATTGTATCATTTGTTTCGATCGACTCGCGCCATTTTTCAAAGGCTCCCCCACCTGCAATTGGCATGGGCGCAAAGGGTGGCAAACTTTCGACGTAGGTGACTTTTGTTTGAAGGCCACTAATCTCCGGCGCTAATCCGGCAGGAATATGAAATTCCTCAGTTTTTGAGCCGGTACGTGGCCCGGCTATAACCACGCCGCCTGCCAGGCTATCTGGAACCGTCAAAAGACCTGGGGCAAAAGTTAGCTTATAAGCTGCTGGGTCAACATCTTTTGATACAATATCAATTGACAAACCGGCACGCCTTAATGCGCGGTAGCAGTCAAAGACTAATTGAAAATAGTCGAAATCAGCTCCCTGTGGCTGAGTTTCCCAGGCATAGGCGCTGTCATAATCAAAAACCAAAGCTACTGATGCGCGGGCACATCCAACGTCTGGCATACTTTCCAACTCTGAAGCCACTTGGGCGGCTTCGGCCAAAGCGGGGGCTGGAGTGCTGTCGGGTAGCAAGAGGCCCGCGTGCATTTGCTCTTGCGCAAAAGGCGCTTGACGCCAACGAAAATAACATACGGTTTCTGCACCATGTGCAAAAGCTTCCCATGCCCACAGGCGGGGCATGCCAGGCAGTGGCGCAGGGTTCCAAGGCGCCCAATTGACCGGTCCTGGCTGCTGCTCCATAACCCAACATCTTCCGGCTGATGTGGCGCGGTATAAATCATGATGGAAGGCCTGAAAATCTGGATCACCTTGGCGTAAATAGTGCGCCTTATCGTTATCGTTTGCGCCAACGCGGTCCAACAAAAAGCCCATCGGGTAGCTGTCCCATGACGAAATATCTAGATCAGCCCCTACGTCGTAATGATCAAATGATGTAATTCTGCCCATGAAGTTATGAATTATAGGTGCGGCTGAATATTTACGAATTTCATCACATTGGGCCTGGTTAAATAATACAACTTGATCTGAACTAAATCGTCGAAAGGCTAAGACATGGCTTGGGTTTGCCTCAGTTACTGTTTGATTTGGCAATTGTAGCTGACTGAAATCATCATACTCCATCGACCAAAATACATTTCCCCACGCTGCATTTAATGCAGTTGGAGATTGATAGCGCTGGGCGCACCAATTTTGAAACGCTATAAGTGCGTGATGCGAATAACTTATAACGGTATTATGACAGTCATATTCATTGTCTGTCTGCCAAGCTGCTATATGCGGTGATGCACCGTAGCGCTTGGCCATAAGTTTTGTGATCCTCCGCGCTTCGGCGCGGTAAGCCTCATGGCTGAAGCAATAATGGCGCCGAGAGCCAAACTTGCGCGCGCGACCTTCCGCATCATGGGCCAACATATCTGGGTATTTGTCCAGCATCCACCGAGGTGGAGTGGCGGTTGGAGTTCCCAAAATGATTTTCAAACCGGCGGATCCAAGCACCTCGATCGCACGATCTAACCAGTCCCACTCGAACTTCTCCGGCGTGGGTTCCATCCGGGACCATGCAAATTCACCAATACGCACCCAAGTCAAACCTGTTTCAACCATCCGCTTGGCATCTGTGGCCCAAATTTCTTCAGACCAATGTTCTGGGTAATAGCAAACTCCAAGCGTTCTTTTCATAGCGTAACTCTCACAAAATAATTTGATGTTCTAATTGACCAATTGTGGCTACTTGGGTTTCAAAAACTTGCCCGTCTGCATCAGTTTGATCGTTCGCCTGAAGGCCTTCTGTTGCACTTGTGCAAAATAACCGTCCAGTTTCACCGGCAAAGGCTGGGCAGGTGGCGTGGCGTGCTGGAAGTTTTATGCAATGTAAGAAAACACCATTAGGACTATAGCACGCAACACGAGAAGCGCCCCATTGTGCATTCCAAATATTACCATGCGCATCCACGACTGAACCATCTGGATTTTCCCCAGTCGATGTTAAATCAATGACAATCCGAGGTGATGTATTTGGCCAGCCGTCTTGATCTAAATCCACAGCCATGATTTTTCGGGTTGCCGTATCTGTGAAATATGCCGTATTCGAATGTGGTGAAAAGCAAATAGAATTTGGGATTGTGATGTTAGAAAATAGCTTACATAACTTGCCTTGGTAATAGCGGTAAATTGCACCGGCTTCAAATTCGGCAGACAATCCCATTGTTCCAATCCAGAATCCACCATTAGGGTCGGCACGTCCGTCATTTGAACGGGTAATTGGGTTGTCTGCCTCCAAAGGACAAACTTCCTTTTGCGCACTTGTTTCTAAATGAAATGTGAAAAGTCGACTCTGGGAGGCGATCAGCAATTCATTGTGGCTTATCCAACCTGCTGCTGAGACATATTCTGGAAACTCCCATACGTGGGACCGACAAATCAATTTGCGGGCCATGATGTCAAACCAAAACAGGTCTTTGCGTTCTGGATGCCACAGGGGGCCCTCGCCTAAGATGCAAGGCCTTGAATCAAAAACTTTGGTCATAGCGCGTCATACGCAACCACGACTGAACGGGCTTTTTGAGATATAATCTCAGGGGTATCCCCTGATTTATAAATTGCGGAACCGATGCCAAAACCGTCTGCGCTCGCAGCTTGCCATTCTCTAAAATTATGTGGCCCTGCACCGCCAACCGCGTAGACTTTTGTTCCCTTTGGTAGGATCGCTCTCATGGCCTTCAACCCTTTTGGCCCCGCGATATCACCAGGAAATAGCTTCAGACCTGTAGCTCCCGCTTGTAACGCCACGAAAGCCTCGGACGGCGTGAAAATACCAGGCCAGCTTTGCATGCCAGCAGCCACGGTGGCTGCGATCACGGCAGGATCACAATTTGGGGAAACGACGATTTTTCCACCTGCTTTAGAGACTTTTTGCACCTGATCCACAGTCAGAACAGTACCCGCCCCAATTAATGCACGATCGCCAAATGCTTTGGCAATTAAAGCAATGCTTTCGAATGGCTCAGGAGAATTCAAAGGCACTTCAATTGTTGTAATACCCGCATCCAAGATGGCTTGAGTGATGGGTATTGCTTCACTTGGCATAACGCCACGCAAGATTGCTATTATTGGGCGGGCCATTTTGGATCCTTCCACTGTGAATAGGCCGCATTCAGCCCGGCCAAAGTCATATGAACGGTGTCAGTTCGAATAATTGGTACGTGTTGGGCGGCTAGTGCTGCTGCATATCCATCACCCATTGCTTTAGGTCCAATCATTGCGATCGATTGTCCCAACCAATAGGGGCGCGCGGCGGCTAACTCTGCCCCGATGAGCAGGCCTGATAAACGGGCCTTGGCTGTCGCCTGGGGTAGGTCATTCAATAGGCTTTCTGCGCGTAGAGAAAACAGTCTTGCTGCCATTGCCTCAGGCCTAGAAATAGCATCCTCAACCGCGGTTCCAAACGCGTCTTGATCCCAACCTTTACCGGCGACACTGTAGCGTAAAATAGACGATGAACACATCAGATCAAATATTTCACCGGTCATGAAGGTTTGAAAACTTACAATTTCACCGGCACTCATTTGTACCCATTTAGTATGTGTGCCTGGCAAACATATTACGCCATCCCAGTTAGGGTTTAGTTTTTGAAATCCGGCAATTTGGGTCTCTTCACCACGCATAACATCGGCAGGTTGAGCTTGAGATACGCCTGATATGATTTGAACGTTCAGCCGGGGGTCTTTCGTTGGGGCTGTAATCATATTGGCCTGTGGACTGCATGGAGTACTGGCGTACGAAGCTTCAATCCATCCCTGCCTCGCGCCTACCATGCCGCACGCAATTATGTCTATTTTTTCATGACTAAGCCAAGGCTCTATCAACGACATAAGTGCGGCTTCAAAATCAGAAGGCTCTAATTTGGCCATTCCTTGGTCGGAGGTCTTACTGTCTAGATCTTGACCATCTGCACCTATGGCCCATGCTCGAAGGGAAGATGTTCCCCAATCAACTGCAATCCATTCCACAGAGAGGCTCATCCCGTTACCACCACGCCGCCATCAATAACCATCGCTTGGCCAGTCATCATCTTAGAACTTTGTGAGGCTAGAAATAAGCAACCTCCTACAATGTCTTCTGGATCAAGAGTGTCTTTCAAGCACTGGCGTGCGACATGAGCAGTCAGACCTTCTTCAGTCACCCAAAGGTCCTTCTGTTTCTGTGTGAGAACCCAACCGGGCGCCAAAGCGTTCACGCGGATTTTATAGGGTCCAAATTCGCGGGCCAAGCTACGAGACAATCCGTTGATGGCAGAATTACAAGCTGTGTAGATAGGGTATCCCGCGTTTCCCATCATGTAACTTATTGAGCTGAAGTTAATAATTGAGCCAAAGCCGGCGTTTCGCATGTGGGGCAATATTGCCTGGCAGGTGAAAAAGTAGGCCTTTAGATTGACCTCAATCATCCAGTCCCAAAACTCGGTAGTGACCTCTTCAGCACTATGCCGTTTGTCATTTGCCGCGTTATTTATCAGCGTTGTGATGGGCCCATGGACTTTTGCCGCTTTATCGATACTTACTTTCAAAGCAGTTGTGTCGGTGATGTCACCTTGGAGAAATAAGGGGCGATTACCGTATTTTTTTTCTAACTCATCACAAAATGTTGTGGCATCAGAGCGACCAATGAATGCCACACGTGCGCCCTGAGCGACGAAGCCTTCTGTCAAAGCAGCGCCAATACCTGAGCCGCCACCAGTGATATAAATCGAGGCATCTTTAAGGTCATTGTATATTGCGTTAGGCATTGTTTGCTCCTGATTTCGTTTGTAGACCATATAAGATATGTGGCCAGTAAAGCTAGATTTTTTCGCCCTCAACAACCCAAATTGTGCCAGGAAAAGCCCAAGGTAGATTTATTCCATGGAGCATCAACCAAGTTCCAGAAACCTCTAGTGGTTTGGTTTTAAGTAGTGGATTGCTGCGGGAAAGATGATTGACTTGATCGCGATCCCGGAGAATGAGTTTATAGCGTGCCAAGGGCTCTAATTGGGTAAGTCTCAAGGGCCTTCTATTAATCTGTGCCGATGTGTCGGCTTGATTGGAAAATATCACAAATTTATGGCCGTCGCGGGACAATTGCATTTCAGCGATTACGGCAGGATCACTGCTGTCGAGGCGTAAGATATCTGCCTGGGCTAACCAGTTGCGATTATCTTTGTACCAGTTCGTAACTTCAATCAAAATTTCAGCTTCAGCGTTGGTTAGTTCGCGTGGATCCATTTCAAAGCCCATGTGACGTTGAGCGGCGACCCATGCTCGGTAGCGAATATCAAAAACCCGCCCAGACGTATGGCAAGATCGAGGGCCAATATGGCTCCCAGTGACCACGGATGGCAAAAATAAAGCTGCATTATGCTGGATGCGGCTGCGCTCTAAGGCGTCGTTACTGTCTGAAAGCCAGACACGTTGAGTGCGCTCAAGAATACCAAAATCAATCCGTCCTCCGCCCGAGGAACAAGACTCAATTTCCACATTTGGAAACGTAGCTTGAAGTCGGTCAAGAAGTTCATAGGTCCCATGGGTTTGAGCCGCATCTGCCAATGGAAGCACGCGGTTATGATCCCATTTTATATAATCAATATTATAGTCATTCAAAAGCTGCGCAATGCAGTCATATAGATAATCCCTAACGTCTGGCAGCGCTAGATTAAGGACCATTTGATGTCGACCCAAAAGCTGATCTGACGCGCCGAGCACCCAATCAGAATGACGGTGGTAAAGTGCGCTATCTGGGTTAACCATCTCCGGTTCAAACCAGAGGCCAAACTGCATGCCCAGGCTGTTCACATGCGATACTAAAGGCTCAAGCCCTTCTGGGTACTTGTGAGGGTCGATTTGCCAATCCCCAAGGGAGGTGGTGTCATCGTTGCGCGAACCAAACCAGCCATCATCCAAGACAAAGCGCTCAGCACCTAAGTCTGCAGCTTTTTTGGCAATCTCTTTTAGGATTGAAATATTATGTTTAAAATATATCGCTTCCCAGCAATTGTAATGTATCGGTCTTGGCATTGCATTTGTGGGGAAGGCCACGACGTGATCCCTTAAGTGTCGTTGAAAGGCTGTGGCGCAACCATTAAGTCCGACATCTGAAAATACAGCATAAAGCTTTGCGGTTTGAAAAGAAGTAGCAACGTCTGCTTGAATATCACTTGCGTGGCCAAATTGTACCTGACGCCGACCGTCAGGTAATTCTTCTGCGATCATTTTGTGTCCACCAGACCAGCCATAGTGGAAGCCAAAAACGTGGCCTTTCGTATTTGTGGCACCAGTTTCTGGAATTAAAAGACCTGGGAAATGTTCGTGTCCGGTGCGACCAGTTCGGTTTTCGCGCATGTGTGAACCCGCAGTCCACGGGACTCGGTTCATTTGGAATTCACCAATCCAACGGCCTGAGAAGTCCAACATTTCATCACTGTGATGCGGTGCAGGAAGAACTGGTGCGGCTAGCCACTGCATATGCACAGGCATTTCAGAACTTAGTTCTGCCCAAATTGACATAAGGCCTGTGTCTAAATTCATTGCAAAATGTGCTTTATAAATAAGGCCTAGCACCGCATCAGAATAGGTCAGTGATAGTTGGTTTAAATGTTCTTCAGCCGTGACATATTTGAAGCAAGGGTGTATGGATTGACCTTGAGCATTTCTTAGGCGAATTCCAGGTTGGCCCGGGAATGTGTGATGTGCTTCGGGACAAATTGACATGTCGGGGTGTGCATCTAGCATCCCACCGGTGACATCTTGTACATGTGCCTCAATCAAATTTTCGGTGATATCATCCACTGGCAGGGACCCACTCCAATAGATGACCTGGGGAAGAAAATCCCCTCTAGCGGCGAGAACGAGGGTTTGATGTCCGTCGTCTAATCTCCATGATCTCGTCATCTCAGTATCCTAGGCTTCAAGCCTTATTTTACCGCACCAAGGGTTAACCCGGCAATGAAATGTTTTTGCATTAAAAAAAACATCAAGACTGGTGGCAATGCTGCAATGATTGAGCCGGCGCTCATCAGGTGATACATTGCCCGATACTGTGCATTGAAACTGGTGATACCAGCAGTTACGGGCTGAGTATTTTCCCCCTGTGTGAGTACAATTGCCCAGAAGTAGTCATTCCAGATGAAGGTAAATATTAAGACTGAAAGCGCGGCAATTGCAGGTTTCATCAGGGGTAAAACCACGTACCAGAATATCCGCCATTCTGCTATGCCTTCAACTCGGGCCGCTTCGACCAGCTCATAGGGCAGTGCCTTGATGAAATTGCGCATAAATAGGGTACAAAATCCAGTTTGAAATGCGATATGAAACAGCACTAAGCCCGTTTTGGTGTTATAAAGGCCCAGGTCCAGCGTCAGGTCACGAACTGGTACCATCAGGATTTGGAAGGGTACAAAATTGCCCGCAATGAACATGAAAAAGATAAGCAAATTTCCGCGGAATCTGTAAACACCAAGGGCAAAGCCCGTCATACAGCTCAATGCTACGGCGCCTATCACTGTGGGGATAGTGATCATAAATGAATTCATAATGTAGCGGGGCATCGCGGAGCCGAACACCATACCGTAATTTTTGATCATCTCAAATGATGACGGCCAACCCCAGTAATTGCCAATTATAAAATCTGAGTCCGGTCTTATCGAGAACAGCGCCACAGCCAGTAACGGCGCTAGCCACAGCAACATCACGAGGGGTAAGATCGCCTGATAACCAAGCTGCCAAGCGCGCGATGATTTTTCGATAGGTCGTGGAAACATTGGTTATGGCTCCAAAGATATGAGGCTGAGCTTCATTGGTTCGCGGCTTTCTCATCTTGATAGGTCCGCCAAAGAAAATACCCAATGAAAATCATCATGATCAGAAATAAGATAACTGCAATTGCGGCCCCGTAACCCATTTTAAAACCATATTCTGAAAGTGATTTTTCAAACATGTAAAAGCCGAGTACACGTGATGACCCGAAGGGGCCACCATTGGTCATGATGGCGATTAAATCAAAGGACCGTAAGGACCCAATGACTGTTACTACAAAGGCAATAAACGTAGCGGGGCGTAGTTGTGGCAAAATTACATACCAGAGCATTTTCATGCCTTTGGCGCCATCCAAGCGTGCGGCCTCGACTTGCTCAGTGTCTACGGAGTTTAGTCCTGTGAGGTAAAGGATCATGCAAAAGGCTGTCTGTGGCCAAACTCCCGCGGCAATGACCCCATAGGTCGCTAGGCCAGGGTCACCTAAAACATTGATTGGCTCAAAGCCTACGAATCCAATGATGCCATTGAAAAGGCCATATTGTGGATCATAAAACCAGGTAAAAACTAAGCCAACAACTATCTGGGAAATTACGAATGGGAAGAAAAAAAGTGACTTGTAAAGCCGAATACCTCGCACAGCTTGATTGAGAAAAAGGGCGATAAGAAGACCGGCTGGGATAGAGACAAGGTAGAAGATTAACCACTTGAGATTGTTCCATAATGAAATATTGAATGACCTATCACGGGTTAATAATTTTTCATAATTTGCTAACCCGACATATTCGCCATGAGTACCTAGCTTCCCCAGTCCGTCCCACTTAAACAAAGATATCTGAAAACTCTGAAATATAGGAAAAACTACGTACATCGTGAACATCACAATGCCTGGAATCAAAAATAGCCATGGAGTAAGAGCAATTTCATTTCGCTTATACCAGCCTTGTTTGGCCAGCGTTATGTTCCATGCGGATGTGGTGGTCATCGTGACGCCTCGGCGAGAAGTTAAGTGCTAAAAAAACCAACACTGAAAAACGAAGAATCGGTTTTCAGTATTGATTATGATGCTGGATGCGCCACCTTTAGCTGCGCATCCGATAGTAGTTTAGCTCTCCCTTAAGCTATGGCCTAGTATGAGTCTTCGCGTACTGCTTCGATACGCTCAAGCACATCATCTAAGTTATCTGGGAATACCATGAACTCCTGCATGCCTTCCATGGCTGCTTGTGCGATTTCAGCTGGGAAGTCACGATCAAAGAACTGTGAAACACCGCCAGGACTGTTGGTTGAAAGCATTTCAAAGCCTTGCTTCAGGAACTTGTCATCATCGACTGCAGCAGCCGAATTCACCGGTAATTGGGTCAAATTAGCCCCATTGTTTATAATTGTTTGTTCTGCTGGTGAAACAAGATAACGTAAAAACGCTCGTGCGTTTTCTTTATTCTGTGCATTCGCTGCTATGTGAAATGAATCTGTTGGTGCAGCTTCGGACAGAGCAACACCAGGTGTGATTGGTGGAAACTGGTGGAAGTCCAATTGATCATCTGTCAGGCCAGCTTCACGCAGAGGTGAAACTGTAAAGTTACCAAGTAGAATCGCGCCAGCTTCGCCGTTTACAACGAAGGGCAGAGATTGCTGCCAGTCTTTGTTTTGGTGGTCATCAATGAAGGCACCCATGCGGACCAGTTTGCCCCAATTTTCGAATGTTTCATAAACTCGCGGATCAGTCCACTTAACTTCGCCCCGTGCCATTTCCATTTGGAAGTCAAAGCCATGTGTACGCATATTTATGTAATCGAACCAAGCGGCAGCGGTCCATAACCATTTGGTTCCAATAGTGTAGCATTTACGACCTGATGCAATCATAGCTTCACAGTTTGCAAGCATTTCGTTAAAGTCTGCAGGCTCGGAGAGGCCTAGCTCTTCATATATGTCTTGGCGGTAATATACACCTATTTGGTAATAAGAGTACGGAACACCCCATTGCTTACCGTCCAGGGTCAGGGCGCCTTTAGTGGACGCCAGGCTGCCGGCAATAGCAGGCTCTGCCCATAGGTCAGACACATCTTCAAATAGGCCAGCCTCAACATAAGGCTTCATTCGATTGGCAGCATACCATGTCAGAACGTCCGGAGCGTCGGCAGACAGAAAGTTACGGATCTGTGTTTTATAAGCTTCACGGTCAATCACAGTAGTTGTAATATTCAATTCTGGGTTCAGAGCTTGAAACCTAGAGATCATCGCTTCCATTGTGGCGCGTGGCGCCGGATTGGACGTGTCCAGGTTGATTTTCAATTCGCCAGTAAGCTCAGCGGATGCTGGAGCAGATAACGCAACAATAGTTGCTAGCGACGCTGCCGCCGCTTTCATTATAAAATTCATAGTTTCCTCCCAAGGTTTTCAAATAAAAAACAGTTTCAAATAATGAAACTTAGTTTTATATATTGATATTCTAATCGCGAATCGGCTATGTTTGTCAACAGTTGATCCAGGCAGTTATGGGCTGTGTAGCATATTTTTTGGTGGCTTCCTGAAATCACACTATAAAAAAAATTACGAGACTGGAGTGCAGATGTTAGAAGCGCCAAAATCAGACGGAACTGTTGGAAAGGCGCTGCAGGTGTTGGACCAAGTGTCTGAATTTCGTAGGCCAGTCCGGTTCTCAGAGCTTTTAGAGGATAGCCCATTTCCCAAGCCAACCTTGTATCGCTTTGTGCAAACTCTCACGAACCAAGGAATGTTATCTTTTGATCCTGATAGACAGACCTATGCGATGGGTATTCGCCTTGTTCGACTTGCGCACTCGGCCTGGCGCCATAGCTCGCTTGCTCGAGTTGCTCGGCCCTTTATTGAAACGCTCGCGACGCAATGCGGTGAAGCAGTTCACCTCGCGCAGCTCGATAATGGCCACGTACTTTTCGTCGATAAATGCAAAATTTCGGATCACTTCGATACTTTGGCTCAAGTGGGTAAAATTGCTCCGGGATATTGTACGGGGCTCGGAAAAGCAATTTTGGCATTCATGTCGTTTGAGCAGCAGCAACGTGCTATTAGCCATCAATCTTTCGTGCCTTTCACGCCCTCAACTCTGACGTCCTCTGAGGAACTGAAGCGGGAGTTGAACGCTATTCGAGAAAGCGGTGTGGCGTATGATCGGGAAGAACATGAGCAGGGCATTGTGTCGATAGCTTGCCCAATCAGAACTAGCCAAGGTAGCATTGTGGGAGCAGTTTCAATCGCCACTTCAACTCGGCGGTATTCGATAAGTGATTTAGAAGAGTATCTTCCTACTCTTCTCGCTGTAGCGGAGAATATTGGTATTGAAGCTGAAGTTTGGCAGGTGCCATCATGGAATTGAACATGCGGGGAGTAGAATAAATGTCAGGTGTTGAGCTTTCAAATATTGTAAAGAAATACGGAGATGTGCAGGTTATACACGGTGTAGATCTTGAGATCCAAGATGGTGAATTCTGCGTTTTTGTTGGTCCATCAGGCTGTGGTAAATCAACATTGCTTCGTATGGTTGCTGGGCTAGAGGAAACTACCAGTGGCTCGATTTCCATTGGGGATCGCGATGTAACAACAGAGGACCCTGCCCGCCGAGGGGTGGCGATGGTGTTCCAAACATATGCGCTTTATCCGCACATGACAGTGCAAGAAAACATGGGCTTTGGGCTTCGGATGAATGGGTATCCAAAGGCTGAGATTTCCTCAAAGGTTGCTGAAGCTAGTCGAATTTTGAAGCTGGACGAGTATCTAAAGCGGAAGCCTGCAGCCCTGTCTGGTGGTCAGCGCCAGAGGGTATCTATTGGCCGCGCTATTGTCCGGGGACCCGAAGTGTTCTTGTTCGATGAGCCTCTATCCAACTTGGATGCAGAGTTGCGCGTTGAAATGCGTGTTGAGATTGCTCGCTTGCATAAGGAAATTGGGGCAACAATGATTTATGTTACTCATGATCAGGTCGAAGCTATGACACTTGCAGATAAGATTGTGGTGCTCCGGGCGGGCGTGATTGAGCAAGTCGGCGCGCCAATGGATC
>JAPKEA010000188.1 GCA_028822275.1 Planktomarina sp.
AGCAATACCAAGCAACATGTAACCAATCTGTGCTATGCTCGAATAGGCCAACATACGCTTTAGGTCGCGTTGGAAGATTGCTGTCAAGGATGCGGTAAACATTGCTAGCAGAGCTAAAGGATAAAATATTAACTCAAGAGTTGAAGTCTCTGCGAGAAATGCTGGCTGAAAAACACTAAATATGAACCGCAACAAAACATAGACCGCGACCTTAGTCGCCGTAGCTGCAAGAAAAGCGGTTACCGCAGATGGCGCATACGTATAGGCGTTGGGTAGCCAAAAATGTAAGGGAAATATTGCTATCTTTAGCCCCATACCTACAAGAATGAATGCAAACCCAGCTCGGACAGTACGACTTTCGTATTGACCCGAGAGCCTATCTGCTAAGTCGGCCATGTTTAGTGTGCCAGTTGCCATGTAAAGAAAACCAAGTCCGATCACAAAGAATGTGGCACCGATTGTGCCCATGATCAGGTAGTTAAATGCAGCAGTCAGTGCTCGCTTGTCACGATAAGAGCCTGAAGCGATTAGTACATAAGTTGACAGTGAAGAAATTTCTAAAAAAACAAAAACGTTAAATGCGTCTGCGGTTATGGTGACGCCAAGAAGGCCTGTCATACAGAGTAAGAAAAGTGCGTAAAATAATGTTTGTTTTGGCTTGGATATTTCTGCATCAACACTTTTTCTCGCATAGGGAAGAACTACAGTTGCTATCCCTGTTACTAAAAAAAGAACAAAACCATTTGCCGCGTCGACCCGATATTCGATACCTAATGGCGGGGCCCAACCTCCAATTTGATACGAAATTATGCCGCCGCCAATGACCTGAGAAAGCAACAAACATGAAATCACAAATGCGGCGGTACTAGCAAAAAATGCTATCGGCCACGCTAATTTACGTTGTCCAATAAAAACAATCAAAGGCGCAGCAATAAATGGAATGATTATTTGTAGTATAGGCAAGTGATCAGAAATGGTCATTGCAGTATGATGAATAGTCTGCGTCGCCATTATAACGGCTCTCCTGCACTTATATTTGGCATATGCTCGCGTCGAAAGACATTGTCTTCAATTTCTGTTATTTCTTCCTCTTCGATACTATGATACTCTTCTCGTATGCGGATAATAAGCGCAAGGCCAAGTGAAGTGGTCGCTATACCAACGACAATTGCAGTCAGAATAAGTACGTGCGGCAGTGGGTTGGAATATATTATTTCAGAATTGTATTTACCGTCTAATGGAAAAATTGGAGCAGTGCCCCCTGAAATTTTCCCCATTGAGATATAAAACATAAAAACTGAAGTTTGAAAGATATTCAAACCCACAATTTTTTTGACGAAATTACCGTTGATAATAACAATATATAGGCCAGTCATCATTAATATTATAAACAGCCAATAGTTTATATGCCCAAAGATGAATTCAGACGTAAAGAGTTCCATACTTACCATTCCTCATCACTTAAAATGGGCGTACGGGATGAAAAGGCATAATAGACTGCGACCATTACACTGGTTACTGTTATACCTACACCGACTTCTACTATTAAAATGCCCAAGTGCTGTCCGTGTGATGGATGAAGTGGATCTATGGCTGTGTAGTCTAGGTAGCCATATCCCAGCATCATGCTGTATACGCCTGTTCCTGCGTACAACAACACCCCAAAGGCAATTAGCTTATGTACTAACCAAGGTGGAAATACCAATTTAACTTTATCTAAACTGAACACAATGCCATATATTATGAAGCCGACTGCCATAATAACACCTGCCTGAAACCCACCGCCAGGAGAATAATCTCCATGGAATTGTACATATAGGGCAAACAAAAAAATGGTGCCAACTAGAAGTTTAGTTATCACCCTTAAAATTAAATGGTGACGCATTAGGTTGTCCCTTCCGTGTCGTCAGTATTTTCCTCTTTATCCTCGTCTCTTCGGCGGCGGCTTAAGCCGCTGATCAACATTAAAACGCCAATGCCTGCGGTGAGGACGACAGCGGTCTCACCCAATGTATCGTAGCCTCTGTAGCTTGCCAAAATTGCTGTTACCGCGTTTGGAATATGAATATCTTCAGGAATCTGGGATAAATAGTCTGGCCTAACGTGGGTCTGTACTGGTGTATCGATGGACCCAAAGTTTGGCATGTCTAAAGTACCATAAAACATTGCAGCACCAGTCATAATGACTGCTACAAGTGGAACCAGTTTTGATTTATGGCTTGTTTTTGCAGCTCTTGAGGTTAGGGCGAGTGTGCCCAACATTAGAACTGTAGAAATGCCAGCTCCTACGGCGGCCTCAGTAAATGCCACATCAACTGCGTCCCAAGCGATAAACAAAAGAGCTGATAGCAGGCTAAACACGCCGGAAAGCGCAACGATGGCAAATAAACTGCGAGTAGTCGCCACTGAAAAAGCTGTGACGACCAGCATAATGAAAAGAGCTATATTAACAAAAATTTCGATTTTACACCTGTTATATTACAATATTAGTCACAGATTTTCTTTATTCAGTATTGCTAGGCTTTGCCGGGTCCTCATCAGTAGGTGTTTTATTTTGGAGTGTTGGTGGGCGCATTCCCGATACGAGCGCAGCATTTGCGACCGCGTGAGTTGCAGTTGGTCCCGTTATGAATAGAAACACACCGATTGCTACGAGTTTGAAAGTGATCAGTGTGAAACCTGAATATATCCCCATACCAACCAATAAGAGAATAACTCCCGCTGAGTCTGTTATCGACGCTGCATGTAGTCGTGACCAGAAGTCAGGAAATCTGTATGTTCCAAAAGCGCCTATGATCACGAAAAAAGATCCTGACAAAATTAAGGCCCAACACAAAACGTCTAGAAAAATATTCAAGGCTTCTAATCCCTATTTTTGGCAACTGGTGGGATCCACATGGCGTCTCCAATGGCCCGATAACGAAAGAATTTCAAAATCGCAATTGTACCTACAAAATTAATTAAAGCGTATAAAAGTGCGATATCTAAAAAATCTGGGCGACCATTCAGAAAGCCCATTACTCCAATCAACAAAACCGTATGTGTGCCAAAAGAGTTTAGAGCAAGAATGCGATCATACAAAGTTGGCCCTTTGGTGAGCCTAATTAAAACCAAAACCATAGCGATAAATATTGAGACTGTAGCTAAAGCAAACATTAAACTGCTGCTCCATTTTCAATTTCAGAGACCCGCCAATCCATATCGGCAAGATCATCCATGTCAGTAGGACTGTAAGACAAAGCGTGTACTAAAAAATCTCCAGCCTCTGTTTCAATAGTAAGCGTCCCTGGTGTCAGAGTTATTGAGTTTGCAAATATAACCTGCCCCAAGTCACTTTTCTGTGAGTATGGGACCTCAAATAGATTTTGTCGGATAGGCATAGTACGAGCTAGGATGATTTTGGTTACCGACCAATTTGATTTAGCAATTTCAATAAGCAGCCACGTTAAATATAGGAAAAACTTTACTGGCTTTATGGCAATACGTACTTGGTCACCGTCAATTCGATCCATTCTACGTACAATTACCATAACCAATGCGACTGATAATATCCCAAAGCCCACAAGCATCGGTTTGTAAATGCCAGATAACATCAGCCAAAGGCCCATCATAAACAAAGAAGTAAGGATTGTTTTCAATGCGCTTCCTTTTGCATAAACATGTTGACCGTAAAGGAAAAACGTTTGTTGGATTATGATTTAAATACCTTAAAAGATGTTATAATACAATTTTTAAAACAGTCCACAGGTGATGAGTGAAGTTTTTTTAAATACTATTTTCAGCTAATTCTTAATTAGTGATTACTAAAGTCGAATTCCATTGGCCCCCATTTTAGTTATGCTACAATTAGTAGCCGCCGCCCTGCTGTGGTGTGAATCTGAGAGGTTCAAGAGCTTACTTAATCTCTGGGACTTAGCAAAATTTAAATTACGCATTTAGGGGAACTTAAATAATAATATCAAATTTTCTTAAAACTAAAAACTTTAAGAACTCTGTCTATATTTCTGATGCACATGCCTTTAATCAATTTGTATCGCAGCATTAATTTTTTGTAAAAATAAAAATATCAATGCTGCGTTTGTTTAGAAGTAGAGCTAATTTAAATTTCGGAAATTGGTCGAAAAAAATGAGAGAAATAAACCTATGACCGCCCTTGAACGCGCCCTTGTAATGCTCCAATCTAAAACTGAAGATCCAAGTTTGTTTTCTGCGTTACTTCAGAGATTGGCTGATGCGGAAGTGTTTGTTGCACTGGAGGAAACTCAAAGTGGAGTAGATATGACTCCAAAAACCGTTTTGTTTGAAAATCTTGAATATGTGGCTATCTACGACACGGAAGAGCGGCTCTTCGAGTCTAGTGGCTCTGGGACGGAATATATTGGTGTGTCGGGACGGGGCTTAACGCAAATGTTGGTTGGACAAGGAACAGGAATTGCGCTAAATCCGGGTGCATCTGCATTAGGCTATGTGTTTTTGGCGCAAACTGTAGAGTGGTTAGCCGCTACATTGAATGAGAAACCGGATGAGATTTACGAAGGAATCAAGCAGATTTCTGCTCCCGCTGAATTAAAGCCAAAAGTTTTAAATACATTGTCTGAAAAGTTAGCATCAGCCCAGGGTTTAGCGGACTTTGCCTGTCTCGTGGAGGCTGTCGATTTTGAAAACCAGAGTACGCCTATGATATGCTTTGTAGGCGACTTACCAGGGGCAGAAGCCGATTTAGCAAAATTGGTGCAAGAGTTCTTACAGTTTTCTGAGTATGGAGATAGGGATTGGAATGTGACATATCTAACCCCAGAGCATGATATGATAGACAAAATCTTGAAAGTTGGCTTGCGTTTTGATTTACCGAAACACGGTCCTGATACCAAAAAGGTTTCTGAAAATGTGAGAACTACTCCAGGATCTGCGCCGGGAAACCCTCCGATCTTCAGTTAACTGCTAGTAGCCTGCCTGACGATCAACTAAGTATAAAAACGGCAAATTAGCCTCGCCGCGTGCAATGTTTTGTACAATGACCCTGGATGCACTGTCAGCTCGTGTGCTGGAGGCCACATGACCGGTAACTGTCACATTTGGCATCTCCCAATAAGCATCTTCTTTCGGTAAGGGCTCTGTCCTAAATACATCCAAACAGGCACTTGCGACATGCCCTGTTAAAAGCGCATCTAAAAGTGCCTCATCGTCGATCAAAGAGCCGCGTCCAGGATTAATAATGACGCACCCATTCGGCATCTGAGCAAGAGTATCTGAGTTGATGATGTTCAGGGTTTGCGGTGTGTCTGGTAGTAACAGAACTAATATTTCGGCTTCTTGCAATGCCAGGCTGAGACTATCATCTCCATGTAGGCAAAGGATATTTGCAATATTTTTTGGCGTACGCGACCAACCGGTGACTGGAAACCCTAGGTGGTCCAGCATTATTGCAGAGGCTGCTCCTAATGCGCCCAAACCCAGAATAGTAACGGGTCTGTCTTTAGCCAAGGGTGTA
>JAPKEA010000627.1 GCA_028822275.1 Planktomarina sp.
CTAAATCAATCGCAGTTAGCAGGCTCCCGGCGACACGTGCTGCAAAACCGTTACCCAGCTTGGTAACGACAGGTAATCCCGCCCAAAGTGCGTCGCTGGCTGTGGTGTGGGCGTTCACATTAAAGGTATCGATAAATAGATCAGCCAATCTGTGGCGCGCTAAATGTTCAGCGTTAGGAGCTGGGTTAGCAAAAACCAACCGGTCACCAGATATCCCACGATATTCAGCTTCTGAACGTAGATTATGCTCAGCCCATTTATTTGATTTCAAAAGCCAAAGCACGCTACCCTCAACTTTTGCCAAAAGGCGCATCCAGATATCAAACTCAGTGGGTGAGATTTTATAGTTGCTGTTAAAGCAGCAAAAAACAAAAC
Source organism: Planktomarina sp. (assembly GCA_028822275.1). Lineage (GTDB taxonomy): Bacteria > Pseudomonadota > Alphaproteobacteria > Rhodobacterales > Rhodobacteraceae > Planktomarina. Next base: position 376 of record JAPKEA010000627.1, read on the forward strand.
CTTGTTCAGGCAGTCCCACTTCTAATTTTGTAGTGGCAAGTGGTGAGATCACTCTCGCGTTATCAGTAGCCTGATAAGAATATGGCAAGTGAATGATACTTTCACTATATGCGGGTTCTAAATGTTTTGGTATGACAACTTTATCAGCTATTAAATAGTCCATACAAGCGGCTCCCGAGGTTCCAGGGTAACCTAAATAACTAATTTGTATTGGGGCTGCGCGATGAACGAAAATGCCAAATTGAGAATGTTCGGTAAAGCCCTTTAAATCCACGGCGATATCGATTTCATCCTGCCGTGCTAACAGGGCAATATCTTCGTCACTCGTCATTGTTACATCTACGAAAACATCAACTGCCTTCATGATCCGCTGCCGCATTTCACCATTGCAATGTAGTCCAAAGGAATAGGCGTATATTTCAAATCTTTCTGGATCATGCGCCTCAAATACTTTGGCCATTAGATACATTGTGGCGTGATTGTAAAAGTCTGCCGAGAAGTACCCAATCCGAAGGCGCTTTGGCTTCTGAAGAGGTTTTAGTCCCAGCTGTAATGAAGCTTGAGGCCAAGTAGCATTTGTAAAAACTTCTGACCTAAGTCGGTGACGCCTAGGGTCGTCTTCCATCGCCAAGATTGCAAATGGCGTAATTTTTTGTGTTAAGGTCCCCAGAGAAGGAATTAGGTTGCGGTCTTCCTCGATTGCAGCCCAATCACAAGTATGGGCTTGTTGATGTAGTTTGTAAGCCCGAGCACTCTCATCGTCAGGTTTTATTTCGAGGAACCGTTTGTATTGAACGATAGCTAAGTCGAGGTCTCCACTTTTATGCAAGGAAATACCCATGTTTTTGTAGGCATAAGCATAATCAGGTAGGATTTTAACAGCCTTTTTATAAACCTTTATAGCAGCGTTTAGGTCGCCAGTCTTATGCAGGGCATTTCCAAGGTTATAGTAGGCCTCAGCACAATTTGGATCAATTTTAAGACTTTCTTTATGGCTCTTTATAGCAGCGGTGAGGTCGCCATTTTCTTTTAAGGCAACGCCCATATTGGTGTGCGCCTCAGCGTAAATAGGTTTTATTTTGAGGGCCTTTGCATAATTTTCTATAGCCGCTCTTATACTTCCCTTAGCTTGCAGCGCATTTCCCATATTAAAGTGAGATGTTGCACTCTGGGGATTAATTTTGATTGCTTTTTTCAAATATTGAATTGCTTCAGTGGGTTCATTGTTTTGG
>JAPKEA010000189.1 GCA_028822275.1 Planktomarina sp.
CGAAAATTTTGGTTCCAACATCCAATGAAATAATTTTAATCCTATTAAGTATCTTTATCGCTGTTCTAGCTTATAGCTGTATAATCCGAGCAATGAGGATTGGGGAAGTCTCAGCAGTCGTTCCGTTCCGCTACACACGTCTTCTTTTTGGAGTTTTTATTGGTGTATGGTATTTTGGAGAAAGCTTGGATCAATGGACGGTTATTGGCTCAGCCATTGTTGTAACTTCAGGTTTGTATTCCTTATGGCGGGAAATGCGTCTGAGTTAACTCAAGTTTGTGCATTTATCCCCCTTTCAACCGTTGCTATATATTGATAAAGTTAGAAAAAATAAATTTTGCGGAGTACCCATTATGTCGACCATTATTGATATCCATGCTCGTGAAATTCTCGATAGCCGAGGCAACCCAACTGTTGAAGTTGATGTGACCCTCGAAGATGGAACGATGGGTAGAGCCGCCGTTCCTTCCGGTGCTTCAACCGGCGCATATGAGGCGGTTGAAATGCGCGACAATGACAAAGCGCGTTACATGGGAAAAGGCGTTCTTAGTGCTATCCAAAATGTGAATGGCGAAAATGCTGACGCCCTGGTCGGTTTTGATGCAGATGAACAAGTGGCAATTGATGAAGCAATGATTGAAATGGACGGCACCGATAATAAAGCTCGACTTGGCGCTAATGCAATTTTGGCTGTGTCAATGGCAACTGCAAAGGCCGCTGCTGATTATTTTGGTCAACCCCTTTACCGCTACATTGGCGGAACATCGGCACGGGTTCTGCCGGTACCAATGATGAATATTCTCAACGGTGGCGAGCACGCCGACAACCCAATTGATATTCAAGAATTCATGATTATGCCAATAGCTGCGACCAACATGCATGAAGCAGTTAGAATGGGTTCGGAGGTTTTTCATACTTTGAAAGGCGAACTCACAGCAGCCGGCCTATCCACAGGTATTGGAGACGAAGGTGGTTTTGCTCCAAATATTTCGTCGTCGCGCGCGGCCTTGGATTTTATCATGAATGCAGTCGAAAAAGCCGGTTACAAACCTGGAGAAGACATCTATCTTGCATTGGACTGTGCCGCCTCTGAATATTGCCACAACGGCGTTTACGAGATGAAGGGCGAAGGAAAATCCCTTTCAAGAAGTAAAAATGTAGACTATTTGGAATCTTTAGTAAACGACTACCCGACTATTAGCATTGAAGACGGTTGCGACGAGGATGACTGGGACGGTTGGAAACTTTTAACTGATACTTTGGGCAACCGCTGTCAATTGGTTGGAGATGATTTGTTTGTCACGAATCCAGAGCGTCTTGCGTTAGGCATTGAACGCGGATCAGCAAACTCAATGCTGGTTAAAGTAAACCAAATAGGCACATTAACTGAAACACTACGTGCGGTTGATATGGCGCACAGGGCTGGCTTTAGCAATGTTATGAGCCATCGCTCAGGTGAAACCGAAGATACCACAATTGCAGATCTAGCAGTAGCCACAAATTGTGGCCAAATAAAAACAGGGTCTTTAGCGCGCTCTGACAGATTGGCAAAATACAATCAATTGCTACGCATCGAAGAAGCGTTGGGTGAGACTGCCCAATTCGCAGGGCGTTCAATTCTTAAACGATGATAGCAAATAATATTTAGAATTTATCTTAAGTTTAAAACGCATTTCGAAGAGGCTGGTACCCCAGAACTCGGACAGCACAAAAACACGGATGAAATTTAATTACCTGGATCAACTTTCCAACAATGGAAGTTGAACTGATCGTCTTGGCACCTTGTTGTTTCAAAACAATTATAACACTTTAAAACCATTGCTTTTATATCAAACGGTTACAATAGTTATCTAAACCTGATAATTGATCTATTTCGGAATAATAGTTTAATTGCCAGCTAGAGCCCACAGCTAATGGGAGAATCAACCGACATGTTACCTGCACCTACGGTGCATTCATTTAAGCTTGTTAGCTACAAAATCCATCCTGTGAAATAGGGAACAAAAATTAAAATACCTACGCTGCATTGTGATGCTCCAACAGCTTAACTAGCCGCACTAATTTTCCCACCAATTACAGGCAAAGGCACACCTGTTGTTAATGGAAAGGACGTTGGTAAGCTATGGAGTACACGGGCAGCGAGGTAAGCAAAAGCCTGAGCTTCAACCATATCTCCATCAAAACCTAATTCGTTAATGTCATGCACCGCCATCGGCAAACCAGCACTTAATAATCGCATAATCTCAAGGTTTTTACGCCCACCGCCTGTAATCCAGATTTCTCGTGGAGGGCTTGGCAAATGATCCAAAGACAGCGCTACTGATCGTGCTACAGCATGTGTTAAAGTTGCCGCCGCATCTACTAAACTCAAATTCTTGACAGACTCGGTAAGAAACCCGAACGCAGCCCTATCTAAAGATTTTGGAGGTTTTTGTGCAAAAAATTTGTGGTTTAATAATTGATCAATAACAGCTTTTGATGCCACACCGTGAACAGCAAGAGATCCGTTTTCATCAAACGAAGCACCAGTCCGTGATAATATAGCATCGTTTAGTGGCGCATTTGCGGGACCAGTATCAAAGGCCAAAACTCCCACTTCTGGCTGAAGTGCAGGATCAATCCAAGTCAAGTTGCCAACACCACCAAGGTTTACAATGGCAATCTCAGCCTCACACCTTGCATATCGAGCCATTGCCCAATGGTAGATTGGAGCTAAAGGCGCGCCCTGCCCTCCAAGAGCCACATCGTTAGTTCTAAAATCCCAAGCAACTGCGCAGCCGGTATGTTTTGCCAATTGGGCACCACAACCAATTTGATGGGTACGATTATTTATCGGATCATGTGCTAAAGTCTGACCATGGAACCCAACTAACTGGACTTTCGGCAATTTAGCTAAAACTGCGCAGTGTACCTCTAAAATAACCGCTTCAACTTCAGCTAAATCTGGGTCTCCCTGCCACTTTCCCAATCCTGCTCGTAACGTGTCACGCTGTGTTTCTGAATATGGTACGTATGCCGACGGACCAAAAGCAAAGATTTTGACGCCATCTGTCAACAAACAGGCGCCATCCACACCATCCAGTGATGTCCCAGACATTAAACCAGCAATCCAAATGGGCTTATTATGTTGCATGGCCTTCCCCTACTGAGCGGATTTCACTATATACTGGACCGACCGCCTTCAAGGAACAAGACACCAATGACATATCATCCTAAATCAAAATTCATGTCTGTAATGATAGAACGCGGCTTTTTGGCCGATTGTACAGATTACCAAGGCCTCGATGAATTATTAAGCGTCGGCATAGTACCAGGATATATAGGCTTTGACGCTACAGCTAAATCTTTGCATGTTGGCAGCCTAATTCAAATAATGATGCTACGTTGGCTTCAAAAAACTGGCAATAAACCAATCACCCTCATGGGTGGCGGAACAACAAAAGTAGGTGATCCCTCGTTTAGAGCAGAAGAGCGCCCGTTGCTCATAGAAAAGCAAATTGACGATAATATTTCGGGCATAAAACGAGTGTTTGAACGTTATATCAGCTATGATGATAGCCCAACCGGTGCGTTGATGCTCAATAATGCTGAATGGCTCGATAAACTGAACTACCTTGAATTTCTGCGTGATATTGGCATGCATTTTTCAGTAAACCGAATGCTCAGCTTTGAGTCAGTGAAGTCTCGAATTGACCGCGAACAGTCATTAAGCTTCCTAGAGTTTAATTATATGATATTGCAAGCCTATGATTTTCTGGAGCTAAACCGCCGTTATGGTTGTCTTTTCCAAATGGGTGGATCAGACCAGTGGGGTAATATTGTTAATGGCATTGATCTTACCCGGCGAGTTTTAAATCATGAAATCTATGGCCTAACGTCACAGCTTTTAACAACCTCCGACGGCAAGAAAATGGGTAAATCCCTTAATGGTGCAATTTGGCTTAGCCCTGAGATGTTATCCCCTTATGAATTTTGGCAATTTTGGCGAAATACAACAGATGCAGACACGGGACGCTTTTTAAAACTTTACACTGAATTACCACTGGAAGAGTGTGAGCGCTTAGGTTCATTGAAAGGTTCGGAGATCAATACGGCGAAAGTCGTATTGGCCAATGAAGTTACAAGCCTTTTGCATGGTAGGGCCGCCAGCAAAGCCGCTGAAGCGACGGCGCAGGAGGTTTTTGATAGAGGCGGAGTGGGAAACGATCTGCCAACGGTCAAAGTCAGTATGGAAGAAGTTGGCAATGCAATATCAGTTGTACAATTGTTGATTAAATCTGGATTGGTCAATTCCGGAAAAGAGGCAAAACGTTTAATTGCAGAGAATGGGGCAAAAATTAACGATACGCCTCTTACCGATGCTGGATTGGTATTACAGGTCAAAGATTTTGATCTTCCTGTGAAACTATCTAAAGGCAAAAAGAAACATATTTTGGTGCAATTACGATGACTTCTCGAACACAATCGACGTTTGCCCCACCTGTAATGGAGGCACAGCGTTGGGTTGCAGGTAAAACATTTTCAGACTGCCAACTGATCAATGTAAGCCAAGCGGCTCCAGTGGAACCGCCGCCAATCGCATTGGTCAATCATATGGCCCAAGTAATTCATGACGAAGATACCCATCTATATGGCCCTATCTTGGGATTGCCTGCGTTACGGTCAGAGCTGGCTGGCCACTGGAGCCGGTCCTATGGGGGAGATATACACTCAAACCATGTGGGGATTACTTCTGGATGCAATCAGGCATTTTCAGCGGCTATTGCCATGCTTTGTGGGCAAGATGATGAGGTAATACTACCTACGCCTTTCTATTTTAATCATAAAATGTGGCTTGATATGGCAGGAGTTAGAACTACCACTCTTGCTTGTCGAAGCAATATGATCCCCGACCCGGAGGAAGCGGCACAATTAATCACGGGAAAAACTCGAGCAATTGTACTAGTCACGCCAAACAACCCCTGCGGAGTCGAATACCCAGCAGATACTGTAATGAAATTTTACGAGCTAGCAAAAGCGCGTGGAATTGCCCTAATTATTGACGAAACCTATCGCGACTTCCACAGTCAGACCGGGGCGCCACATAACTTATTTCATAAAAAGGACTGGGAAGACACACTAATTCAGCTCTATTCCTTTTCGAAAGCCTATCGCCTGACAGGACACCGCGTAGGATCGGTCATAGCAAGTGAGCCCCGAATTGCAGAAATAGAAAAGTTTCTCGACACAGTATCAATCTGTCCCAATCAACTTGGTCAAAAAGCAGCTCTTTGGGGATTGCAAAACCTTGGAGAATGGTTGTCAAATGAGCGTTTAGAAATATTGAGCCGTCGGTCTTTAATTGAAAAGAACTTCCCACGTCTCGCAGCTAAAGGTTGGGAGCTTTTGGGCCTGGGAGCCTATTTTGCATACCTTAAACATCCATTTAATATGTCTTCAGATATACTGGCAAAACACCTTGTTAGCGATGCCTCGATA
>JAPKEA010000628.1 GCA_028822275.1 Planktomarina sp.
TGATGTTTTGTCGATGTTTGATTTATCTCAGCGCATGATTGTAGGTGTCGGAAACGGTGATATTCGCTTTTTTGGGGAGCTTTCTGACCGATTAAATGAGGATATCGATAAAGTTTTCAGAGAGTTTTATCGGTGCTGGTTAAACAATAATAGTGGCAAGGTTCTTCAGCGTATTCATAAAATTTTAATATCTCATTCTATTGATGCAGAATCCTATATTAGAGAAGAGTTTGATTGGATCCGTAGTGCACTTTTCCCAAATGAGAGGGAAAGTTATTTAGATATTGCTCGGACTGGTCGAAAGTTCCCACTTCAAAAAGATATAAGGACTGAGATTCTTGAAGGTCTAAGGCTTTGGGAAAAGAAAATGAAAGATGTTGGGATAACTGATTATTTAGGTTTAACAACGGCTGTCCACGAGTTCACACATGATCTTGGACCTGTTTACGATCATATATTGGTCGATGAGTCTCAAGATTTTGGAACTACAGAACTCTCAATAATTCAAAAAATCACTAAACTTGGCCCAAATAGCCTATTCCTTTGTGGTGACGTTGCACAAAGCGTTCTCCCAAAGCATCGGTCACTTTCAAAAGCTAATATTGAGTTGAATGGTGGCCGCGAACGGATAATGAAGAATTATAGGAATACACGTCAAATACTTGATGTCGCCTATAAGATATTACTTAATAATCTTTCTGAGGATCAATTTTCAGTGGCTGACGGGGGATTGGAGATTCTGGATCCACAATATGCAAACCGATCGCTCAATGAACCTCTTTTATTGGAAGCAAGCTCGCTTCAAGAAGAGTTAACATATGCTAAAAAAATGATGGAAGAGCTTTGCATTCATAATGCAAACCATAATGGATGCATTGTGATCGCAGGATATAAAATCTCTGAGATTAAAGAGTATTCAAAAGTTATTAAAATTCCTGTTTTAGACGGAAATTTAGACCCTCTAAATGAACCTTTAGTTGTTTCAGATTTGGAGCAGGCAAAAGGTTATGAGTTTGACACTGTAGTTATAGTGAACTGCACAAAAGGTATTTTACCGGCTGATGGCATTCATGAGGACGAAGTCTATCGATCGGCCTGTCAATTATATGTTTCAATGACGCGGGCAAAAAATGATTTGTATTTATCATTCCATGGCACCCCAAGCCCTTGGTTGGAAAATATTGAGAGCTTAACTAGAGCTAATTGGTCTGATGTTGAAAGTATACTAGGTGCTAATTTGGTTTTAGTGCCTACTCGGCTTGACGAGGTTTACGACCCTGACGATGCATTTGATGCATTGATTGGAATGACTGGCGAAGAGTTTATTTACACAAAATACGCTTTTGGTTTAACCGTCGATCACCAAAATAAAATCACTGAATTGGTGGATGGGAAAGGACTCATTTCTTCTCCAAAAAGAGAAAATGTAAAGTGGAGGGATATGCGGTCATTATCGATAGACTTGGATAAAAACCCTAATGCACGAAGCCTTTTAGGCACAACTCTAACCGAAAGAATTCTTAATATTTAAATTAGCCGCGCAGGACTGATAATAAGGCTAGCCTTCTATTACGGGCTTATATTTAGTTATGTACTGCTGTGC